>NZ_NTLW01000281.1:0-15323 GCF_002632075.1 Pseudoalteromonas sp. ESRF-bin5
CGCATATGGCCCTTATTTTTAAGCATTACGCGGCTTCTGCCTTGGTTTTCAAAGCTGACTTCGCCCACTTCAAAACAGCCACATGAGCCTAAACGGTCTGTTATTTGGGTAAAGCTTTCGCCTACCATGGCAATTTGTGGGTCGCTGAATACAGCGGCAATTTTAGCTCTGCGCAGGCCAATACGTACATCTGGAAAACGCCCTGCATTTTGCCCTGCGATGGCTCCCTGATCAGACGCTTCATGAAGTAGCGGGATCATGTTGCTTGCATCGCCGGCTATAAATATGTTTGATTCGCCACATTGCATTGTGTGCGGATCGGCATGCGGTACGCCGCGTTCGTCAAGTTCTATACCTGTGTTTTCGAGGCCTAGCTTGTCTACATTAGGAACTCGGCCTGTTGCGGCTAGTACATAGTCAAACTGTTCGGTGTGTTTTTCACCTTGTTTGTCGGTGTAAGTAAGCTGCGCTTTGTCGCCTATTTGCATCATGTCTGATACGTTTGAGTCGGTATCAACAAAAAACTCTTTTGCAAAAACTGTATTTGCATAGTCTTTTACTACGGGGTCGGTGAGTGGACCAATTGCACCACCTACACCAAATAATTTTACATTAACACCTAAACGGCTAAGTGCTTGACCTATTTCAAGGCCAATTACGCCCGGGCCAAATACGGCAACAGATTCTGGTAGGTCGTCCCACTCAAATACGTCGTCGTTAATGATTAATTTGTCACCAAAATTATTAAATACGCCAGGGTAAGAAGGGCGAGAGCCTGTAGCAATAACAAACCGCTTGGCTGTAATAATGGTGTGGTCATCTATTTGTACGCGGTTTGCATCTAAAAATTTAGCGTAACCTTTAATTTTGTCTTCGTCTGGTAGTTCATCAACGGCTTCTACTACAAAACCAGCAAAACGATCGCGTTCACTTTTAACGCGTGCCATAACTGCTTTGCCGTCTATTACCGGCTTTGAGCTATGCACACCAAATGCAGGTGCCATTTCTATAGCGTGCGCAGCTTCTGCAGCAGCTATTAATAATTTGCTTGGCATACACCCTACGCGTGCGCAGGTTGTACCATAAGGACCTGATTCGATCATAAGTACGTTAGGGGTAAACTGTTTAGCGTTTCGGTATGCACTGAGTCCTGCGGTACCTGCGCCTATAACTACTACGTCGGTTTGCAATTGTTTCATTGTATTTTCCTTTAATAAATAGGGGCACTTGGCCCCTATTTAATATTACTTATTAAGCAAAGTATTTTTCTAGGTCGTCTGAGCCACCAATGTGTTTCCCACCAATAAATACTTGTGGAACGGTGTCGCGGCCAGAGATTGCTTTTAGGCTTGTTAATGATGCACCTGCACCCATAACAATTTCTTCATAGGCAAAGCCTTTTTCTGTAAGAAGCTCTTTTGCTTTTTTACAGAATGGACAACCGGGCTTAGTGAAAACGCTCACTGGCTCAGGCTTAGCTTGTTTAGGGTTGATGTAATCAAGCATGGTGTCTGCATCAGACACTTCAAACGGGTCGCCTGGTAGGTCTGGTTCGATGAACATTTTTTCAATTACGCCGTCTTTTACCAGCATAGAGTATCTCCAGCTGCGCTTACCAAAGCCTAAATCGTTTTTGTCTACTAACATGCCCATGCCGTCTGTAAATTCGCCGTTGCCGTCTGGTAGTAAAGTAATGTTTTGCGCTTCTTGGTGTTCAGCCCATGCATTCATAACAAATGTATCGTTAACTGACAAACATACAATTTCATCTACGCCATTTTGCTTAAACACACCAGCTAGCTCGTTATAGCGAGGAAGGTGAGTAGATGAACATGTTGGGGTGAATGCACCCGGTAGTGAAAACACAGCAACGGTTCTGCCTTTAAAAATCTCGTCTGTTGTTACCGATTTCCATTCGTCGTTTTGACGTGTTGCAAATGTAACGTTTGGGATTGTTTGACCTTCAATATTCTTTAACATGGTTTAGTTCCTCTTGATTTGTTAAAGCCATTATGGCGAAAAATTAAATATAGTTCTAATCGTTTGTTTGTATTAAACTGATAGTCAAAAGCTATCAGGGTGGAGCTGAACATGAACTTAAAAGACTTTGAATACGTTAAAGCCATAGCACAACATAAACATTTTCGTAAAGCAGCCGATGCGTGCTTTGTTAGTCAACCTACACTGAGTGGGCAGGTTAAAAAGCTTGAACAAACATTAGGTGTTACTTTATTTGACCGCTCAACCAAACAAGTAACCCTAACTGCTAAAGGTGTACGTTTATTAGCGCAAATAGAGGTTATTTTAGAGCAAACTCAAATACTCAAAGAGCTGGCTTCTACCTCTAATGAACCATTACAAGGTAAGATAACAATTGGTATTATTCCAACTATTGCGCCGTATTTATTGCCAACTTTGTTAACTTCAATGAAAGAAGCATTTGTAGATAGCCAATTTGCGTTTATTGAAATGCAAACAGCCACCATATTAGATGCGCTTAACAATGGTGAGCTTGATTTTGCAATTTTGGCCGATGTAGCTGAGCTTAATCATTACCACACTATTCCACTTTATAAAGAAGACTTTTTAGTCGCTGTTTCAAAAGATAACGCGCTGGCTAAGCATAAAAAAGTCGCGCTTAGCGATCTTCAGGGTTGCAGCCTATTAATGTTAAGTGATGGCCATTGCTTTAAAGATCAAGCCCAAAAGTTTTGTTTTTCAGCAGGGGTTGATGTGTCTAATCAATATAAAGGCAATAGTTTAGAAACGTTACTTGCGCTGGTGGCAATGGATGATGGCGTTACTTTTGTGCCAAAGTTAGCTTGCACACAGCGCACGGGTATTGATTATATGCCTATATTTCCTAATCAGCAGCGTAATGTCGTGTTTGCATGCAGAAAGCATTATCCGCATTTGGCAGGGGTTGAGCAGTTGGGTGATTGGTTGTCGGCTCACCCTAATTTAAAAACACAGCTTGCTAAAGCGCTTTAAAGATCTTGGCTTATTACTTCAACTACATCGTTGATTTGTACGCCGGGTAGGGGCTGGTCGTCAATGCTTACTGCAACCGCAGTTTGTTGATATAACTGCTCTACACGTATTTTGTTGAGTGTTGTAGTGGTGTGAGGCATTACATTACCTGCTGCATCAGTTAGGTAGTTATGGTGTGCAATGCTCAGCATTTGCCCTTTTTTTAGGCCATGTGCTTTACCTAAATTAATTACTATTTTGCTGTTTTCCATATGCATTATTTTACCTTGCGTTGGAAAGCAGGCTAATACAGCTTGTAAGTCATAACTTAGGGTTTGATTTATATCTTGTATACTTTGACCGTAGGGTGATTGCCAAAATCTATCACTGTTTACATCAATGATGGCGGTTTTTTCGAATGGCCAAGTGCCTTGGCCCTGATAACTATTGCTCCAAAGCTGCTCATAGGTTGTGCCATTAAAAAGGCTAAACTCTATTTTGTAGTTGCGTTGGTAGCTATCGTCTTGCCAAAAAGCATAATCGCTATTGAGTTTATCGCTTGTTGATAGGTCTGTAATTTGGCTCAGTAATACGTACTGAGCGTTGGTGCGAGATGATATTTCTTCTAGCTGAACTTTTGAGTAGTCGTACTGCTGCGAAAAGTAACTATCTACATTTAAAGGTATATTGTAATAAGCAACGGGTAGGGCGCTCATTTTTGATTTTTGTAAGGTGGTGAATATTCGTTTACTGATTGCTTTGTTTACGTCAAATATTTGACCCATTCTAGCTTGCTCTCGATGAGCTAGCTGACTTTGTGTTACGGCAACAAACTTGTTAAAGCTGCTTTGCGGGCATTGCTCTGTTTGCGCAAATATATCTAAACGCAGGGTAATCGCAAATTTATCGTCGTATTTATTTTCACTTACAAGTTCAATTTTTTGAATTTTGCCGTGGCTACTAATTTTTAACTGATCTTGCATTAATACGCCGTCTACCAAGGTTTGTACTGAGCTGACACGCGCCCCAGAAAAAACCAACGCTTGAGTTATGGCATCTTTTATAGCTGCAGATTTGGCCGCGCTTATGTCGTCGTTTTGAATAAGTGCGTGCCCTGTAGATTCATACCACTGCGCATTTGAAAAAGTCGAAAACGTAAATAACGCAGTTGCGCTTAATCCTGCAAATGCCTTTAATAAAAACGATTTCATACTTTTTGCTCCAAATAAACGTTAGCTTTACCTTGAGGCAGCAAGGACTGTACCAATGTTATTAATCAATAAAAATAACGTTATAAATGGCATTAAACATGCATATACCACCGTAATTAATTCACTAGGGCACAAAATTATGCGAGCAATTTCATTAGTTATTACACTTGGGTGTTTAACCTTGAGTGGGTGCAGCAGCGTGTTTGATAAGCATGTTGAGTACAAATATGTTGAGCCTAATAATTACCCGGTATTAAAAGCGGTAGGTTATGCACCTATTAGTTTACAAAAAGGGGCAAGCGCATCACAAAAGCAGCTTATGGCTATTAAAGCCTCTAAACTTGAAGCATACAGAGAGCTTACAGAGCAAGTATATGGGCAAAAGGTAACCGCGGGTATGAGCGTTGAAAACGCAGTCGCTAAGGATGATTATCTAGAAAGCAAAGTGCAGGGCGTTATTAAAGGTGCACAAATTATAAAAACGTATGCAGTAGACGACACATACGTCACTGAGCTGGAACTCAATATGAAGCGCGTGCATGATTTATATATTGGCGAAATAAAACCACGTGAAGTAAAAAAAGTAACGTATTACTGATAAATTGACGTTCGCAATAAATTTTACAGCTGTACGTTTAGTATTTAGGCAAGTTAGAGTTTTAAGTATACAGCAGTTTAAATATTACAATGCGTCAACTAAACAGTCTCACCTGAGTACAAAAACCTCAGTCAAAAAAGTTGACGCAGCTTGCCTCAATTTTTGGGTTTTCAAGTTTGAGATACCGGTAACTAGCAGGTTTAAATATTATAAAAAGTAGGTAATTTGGCTGAAGCGTTTTGAATTTATGCTTTTAAATTTCTGACAAGCTGACCGTTGGTGTTAACTTCACCGCCAGACTGATTATATGTGGTGGACGATGGGGCACCAATTAAAATGTTTTTTAGTTGTTTTACACTAAGCTGCGCCTGATGTGCTGCATGCGCGTTTACTTCGTTTTGTTTTTGGCATTTCTCTAACTTACTGCGAACTTGGGCTATAAGCTCGGGAAGCTCTTCAGACTGCTCGTCATTCTTATCAAGTAACTTGTTCAGCTCTTGGTCTAGGCTATTTAATTTGGTTAAAAAAGTCATTTTTTGTTGGGTAATTTCTTTTAAACCTTCACCTCTTCTTGAGGCAATAGCTGTTAGCTCGTCGTTTAATAAAACAGCGAGAGAATCTAAACACTTATCTTGCTCGTTTAGCTTAACAATAATTAAGCTATTATGATCAGCCATAGACATCAAACTCGAAGTCAGCTAAATTTTTGGCAAGCTTTTCACTGTCTATTTGGTACTTACCTTCAGTGATTGCTTTTTTTAGTTCAGCAACTTTATTACTGTCAAAACCAGAAGATTGCTGTGCTTTTTCTTGCAATGTTTTTAATTGCTGTGCTTGTGGTGTTAAGCTTACAGAATCGCTAGCAGCTTTAGGTGTAGCCGATTGAGTCGCTTGTGTATTTGCATTATCTCTTTGCAAATCAACCTTTTGTTGTTTAGCATTAGCTAAAGCGCTTGGTTGTTGATTACCTGAATTGACTTGATTAACCATAATAAAGATCCATAATTTACCCAACTAATACCAGTATATCGGCATATCTTTAGTAAACTTTAATATTATTTTTAATTAAATATTTACCTGTACAGACTCTACACCATCTACACGCGCATTTAAAACTTTACCTGTTTTTTTGTTCTCTACAAGTATTTGTTCGCCCAGAGTGCCATCTTCAAGCGCAACACCGGTTGTTTTTATCTTTAAGCCTTTTGTGCTTGCATAAATATTAATAGCATCACCTTTGCATACCATACATATTTGATTGAGCAATATTGGCATCCCTTCGCGAATGTTGCGTTTACTTCGACTGCCAATAAGTGCTTTAGGGTCGTCTTGATATTGCACTCTTACAAAGTGTGTCGGTTTCATCTCAATGGTTAGGTGAGCGCTGGTTATTACTTCACCCCGCGCAATATTATCAGTTGTTACAACAACTGGCGCCATTTTTAGCACCTTTATATGTACGTATTGTGCCCAGCTTTGTGCATCGTCGCATTTTATTTGTATTGTAATTTGTCTGTTAAACGGTGGTTCACTTGATGAAATAATATCAGGTGTCGTTGAACAAGCACGATCAGGTATACGGCTGTCTAATGGCAATGCACTGAGGTGTATTTGCTCACTATCGTGTTCGCCAATTTGCTCAGCAATGTATTTTACAGCCATTTCTTGTAGTGAGGCTTTAGTAAATACTTGTGCAGATACAGGGAATGCCATTCCTAGGCTAGTAACAAAATAAAAAACACTGTATCTTTTGATTTTTTTTAACAAACTCATAATGTTTCGACTATGCTTATGGTTTCAAACAGGGTATAAATATTTTGCGTCAAAATTAAGACGCTCCCACGATGTTGTGTAGCTTTGTATATGTAGGAAGCAATTATCGTTCCGTATTATTTGTTTTCTAAAGGAGATTTTAATGGCAGGCATTTTAGACTCAGTAAACCAGCGTACTCAGTTGGTTGGCCAGAACCGCCTAGAATTACTATTATTTAAACTCAGAGGGCGCCAGCGTTTTGGGATCAATGTATTTAAGGTAAGAGAAGTCCTTCAATGTCCTCCGCTTACTAGTATGCCAAAATCGAATTCTTATATTCGTGGTGTAGCTCATATTCGTGGACAAACTATTTCTGTCATAGATTTATCTATGGCGGTAGGTGGACGTCCAATCGATAACATCAAAGACAGCTTTATCATAATTGCTGAATATAATCGCTCAGTGCAAGGTTTTTTGGTCGGTGGTGTTGAACGTATAGTTAATATGAACTGGGAAAAAATAATGCCACCACCTTCTGGTGCCGGACGTTATTCATATTTAACCGCCGTTACTGAAATAGAAAACGAGCTAGTAGAAATTTTAGATGTTGAAAAAATATTAAATGAAATTTGCCCTGTTAACACAGAAGTAAGTTCTGAAGTTGCTGAAAGTGGTGACATTCAAAAAGATTTAGGTGAACGAATTGTATTTATAGCTGATGACAGTGCGGTTGCGCGAAATCAGGTAAAACGAGCACTTGAGCCGCTGGGTGTACAAACTGAGTTGGCTAAAAATGGCAAAGAAGCACTCGTAAGATTAAAAGAAATTGCCAAGCTTGATTGTCAAACAGATATTACAGAACGTGTTGCTTTGCTTATATCTGATGTTGAAATGCCTGAAATGGATGGCTATACACTAACTGCAGAAATAAAAGCAGACCCTAAACTTGCCCCTTTGCATGTTATTTTGCATACATCACTGAGTGGTGTATTTAACCAAGCAATGATTGAAAAGGTTGGGGCTGACGATTTTATTGCCAAATTTAACCCTGATGAATTAGCCACGGCGGTTAAAAAGTGGGTTCATTGTGAATAATCAAAACAGGTGCTACTAATTTGAATAATAAAGACTTGCAGCAAAATGAATACGATCAGTTCCGTTCGTTTTTAGAACAGCAATGCGGTATTGTTCTTGGTGAAAACAAGCAATACCTGGTTAAAAGTAGACTTGCGCCCCTTATGGCTCGTTTTGATGTAGGGTCGTTATCTGAACTTGTTAGCAAAACACTCGGGCCGCATGAGAGGCAATTGCGCGCGGCTGTTGTTGATGCGATGACTACAAACGAGACCTTGTGGTTCAGAGACCAATACCCCTTTGAGCTACTTCAGAACAGATTGTTTCCTGAGTTTAAAGATTTGAGGCGGCCTGTAAAAATTTGGTCTGCAGCTAGTTCGTCTGGTCAAGAGCCTTATTCTATTGCTATGTCGGTAGCTGAGTTTCAATCTAAGCAGCCTAACGTTTTAAAAATGGGTGCTCAGATCATTGGTACTGATATTTCTAACACTATGCTAGACATGTGTAAAAATGGCGAGTATGACGCGTTAGCTTTGGCGCGCGGGTTGTCTGCAGAACGTCGAAAAAAGTTTTTTACAGACAGCGGCAATGGTATGGCAAAAGTTAACGACACTTTGAAAAGACAAGTGAGCTTTAGGCATTTAAATTTACTAGATTCGTATGCATTAATGGGTAAATTCGATATTATTTTTTGCCGCAATGTACTTATTTACTTCTCTCCAGAGGTAAAAGCAAAAATTATTAAACAATTTGCACAAGCGCTTAATCCTAAAGGTTATTTATTTTTAGGGGCTTCGGAGTCAATGGCCGGGTTGAGTGACGAATTTGATATGGTTAGATGCAACCCTGGCATTATTTACCAAAAGAAATAAACCTTTTTTCTTTCCTTCAAAACGACACATCATGTGTCGTTTTTCATTTTAAATCATTCGATTACAAAAAATATAATCACTCAATTATAAATGGCTTATTTATTGCTTTATTCAAGTTAAGTCAATTTTTTGGAGATGGTTATGGCTATCAGTTTTGATAAAGCTTTAGGTGTGCATCAGCATACTATGTTGATCCGTTCACAACGAGCAGAAGTGCTAGCAAGTAATATTGCTAATGCTGATACGCCGGGCTACAAAGCAAAAGATATTAACTTTGCCTCAGCATTAAAAGCGGCAAAATCACACCAGCAAAGCGGCAATACAATGGTAACTACTAATGAAAAACATATTGGTGGTGGTACCCGTAGTGTGGGTGGTGATGAATTATTTCGTACGCCAAATCAAACAGATACAGGTGATGGTAACTCAGTGGATGTACAGGTGGAACGGAACTTGTATACACAGAATGCTATGGAGTATCAGGCCAGCTTACAATTTTTAAGCGGCAAATTTAAAGGCCTGAATAAAGCCCTCGGTAGTCAAGGATAATAATTATGAGTTTATATAACGTTTTTGATATTGCTGGTTCTGGTATGAGCGCACAGAATGTTCGTTTAAATACCACTGCGAGTAATATTTCGAATGCTAATACAATTAGCTCTTCTCAAGACAAAACGTACCGAGCGCGACAACCTGTATTTGCTGCAGAGCTTACCAAAGCTTCTGAGTCGGTAAGTAATAATCAGGGCTCTTCTGTTGGTGTTAAAGTGCTGGGCATTGTTGAAAGCAGTGCACCACTGCAGATTGAATACAACCCTAATCACCCGAGTGCGGATGAAAATGGTTATATCTACAAACCCAACGTTAATGTTGTAGAGGAGATGGCGAACATGATTTCTGCCTCTCGCTCTTATGAAACAAACGTGCAAGTTGCTGATGCAGCTAAGCAAATGTTAAGTAAAACTCTGCTGCTAGGTCAGCGTTAACCGAGGGTAGGTTATGAGTAACGATATTAGTACATCTTCATCCTATTTAGATTCTTTGCGTTGGCAGGATACAACACCAACGACAACCGAAGAGCAAAGCGATGCGTTAACTCAAGAAGATTTCTTCTCGTTGTTAACTCAGCAATTATCGTTTCAGGATCCGAGTAAACCTGCTGATAACGATCAAATGATTGCACAAATGACCAATTTCACGATGGCTGAAGGTATCTCAAATCTTAATAGTAATTTTGAGTCGCTAGCAGCTTCGATGACATCTAACTCTGCTTTGCAAGCATCAACATTGGTTGGTAAGCAAGCATTACTTGAGTCGGATTCCTTAGATTTAAATGCAACGGGTGAAGCAAAAGGTTCAGTCGTTGCAGAAAGCCCAGTAGATAGCTTAACGCTTCGTATTACTGATGAGTCAGGTCAATTAGTTCGCAGTATTGACTTAGGTTCACAGTCTGCTGGTGCAATACGCTTTGCTTGGGATGGTAAAAACGAAGCGGGTGAGCGGTTGCCTGAGGGTGAATACAATATTGTAGCTGAAGGCAGTACAAATGGTGAGTTTTCAAGCTTACCCATTGCTACGTTCAAGAATATTGAAAGTGTAAATATAAACGGTGCTAACGGCATCATTATTAACACTAAAGAAGGTGCGGTTAGGCTGACTGATGTCGCAGAGATCGCGTAATAGAGTTTGATAATATTTCGCCTGTTTGCAGGCTGTATTTAATAGGTTAGAGGTCAATTATGAGCTTCAATATTGCATTAACAGGCATAGCTGCCGCACAAAAAGATTTAGACGTTACCGCCAATAATATTGCCAACGTAAATACCACGGGCTTTAAAGAGTCTCGCGCTGAATTTGCTGATGTATACGCATCATCAGTATTTAGCGCCGGTAAAACGAAAAATGGTGATGGTGTACAAACCACTATGGTTGCCCAGCAGTTTCACCAAGGCTCGTTGCAGTTTACTAATAACTCACTTGATTTAGCGATTACGGGTGAGGGTTATTTTGCCATGAGTCAAGATTTAGGCGCTCAAGATTTTACTTACACACGCTCCGGGGCATTTAAATTAAACAAAGACAATTTTGTTGTTGATGCAAAGGGTAATTTTTTACAAGGGTTCCCCGTTGACGAAGCAACTGGTGATACAACATCCGTAAGCTTAAGTACCTCTTCAGCACTACAAATACCAGACTCGTCCGGGTCTCCACGTGCTACCTCTAGTGTGTACAGTTCATTTAATTTAGACTCCCGTGCAGATGCGCCAACGCTTCCTTTTAATCCTACTGAAAGCGCAACATACAATTCATCAACATCAACAACTGTTTATGATTCTTTGGGTGAACCTCACGTGCTTCAGTTTTTCTTTGTGAAGAACGATCCATCAGTCCCTGGTGATGAAAACCAATGGGATGTACATGCTACGCTTGATGGCAAATCTTTTGGTAGTGATGGCGTTGAACAGGATGGAACAGCAGCTCTTCCGTTTGAGCCTATTAGTACGTTTAAATTTGATTCGAGCGGTTTACCCTCGACCACAACTGTAAATGGCACAACAACACCTAATGTAGGTAACACATTTAATCCGTTATCTATTGTAGCCGGTGGAGGAGGGACACCAGGGTTATCTGATATGTTAACAAATGGAGCTAGTTTTCCTGCTAACATAGATATAAATTGGCGAGATCAGGCTGGAACCGCCAATAAAGTACCAACACAATATGCAAGTCGCTTTGAAGTAAAAGCACTTGAACAAGATGGTGCGACAGTAGGACGTTTAGCGGGTATTGATATTGGCACCGACGGCAAAGTAGTGGCGTCTTATAGTAACGGCGATTCAACATTTTTGGGACAAGTTGCCATGGTACGCTTTTCAAACTCGCAAGGTCTACAGCAAGTAGGTGACACTTCATGGAAAAAAAGTTTGACCTCGGGGGAACCAATTGCGGGTGAGCCAGGTTCAGGCACACTAGGCAACATTAATTCGTCAGCTCTTGAGCAGTCTAACGTAAACTTAACCAATGAGCTGGTTGATTTGATTAGTGCGCAGCGTAACTTCCAAGCAAACTCTCGTGCGCTTGAGGTTAACTCAACTATTCAACAGAACATCCTTCAGATCAGATAATCATATTTTGATTTATTTAGGCTGCTACGTGCAGCCTTTTTTATTCCTCTCTTAAAATCTTATTCATGCTTTAATTTAATTTGGCACTTATATTGCATTTACCCATATATAGATTTCTTAATGAGTCGATGTTATGGATAAAATGGTCTACATTGCGGCCTCAGGCGCTAAACAAAGCCTACAGGGGCTGGCCCTTAAAGCCAATAATTTGGCGAATGCGAATACTACTGGATTTAAGTCAGACTTTGCACAAGCTCGCTCTATGCAGGCTTTTGGTGAAGGGTTGCCATCACGTGTGTTTTCTATGCAAGAGCGCCCAGGTTCTAATATGACCTCTGGTGGCATAGTTGAAACAGGTAGAGACCTCGACATTGCAATGAGTGATAACGCATGGTTAAGCGTCCAAGATGCCTCAGGCAATGAAGCTTACACCAAGGTGGGTACATTAAATATTACCGCTGAAGGTATGTTAATGACCAGCCATGGTCGTCAAGTAATTGGCGAAGGCGGGCCTGTCATTTTACCAGTACCGATTGAAAAAATTGAATTTAGTGAAGACGGTGCAATTCAAGTTCGCCCGCAGGGGGCGCCTGCTACGTTTTTAGAAGAAGTTGACCGCTTAAAGGTGGTTGAAGCTAATAGTTTTCAACTAGAAAAAGGAAATGATGGTTTATTTAGGCCTAAAGCAGGAGAGGTTGTTGATACCTCTGCCAATGTCAAAGTATTAAGCGGAACCTTAGAAATGTCTAATGTGAACCCAGTTCACGAAATGGTCGATATGATCAGCCATCAACGTCAATTTGAGTTACAAGTAAAACTGATGAAAACAGCTGAAGATCTGGATAGATCACAAGATCAGCTGATGCGCATAGTTTAACTTTAAATGAGGACACGATTATGAATCCAGCATTGTGGATCAGTAAAACGGGGCTAGACGCTCAGCAAACCGATATTTCGGTTATATCAAACAATTTAGCGAATGCTAGTACGGTAGGTTATAAAAAAAGCCGCGCTATTTTTGAAGATTTACTTTATCAAAATATTAACCAGCCAGGTGGGCGCTCGTCGCAAGACACTGAAATGCCCTCTGGTTTAATGCTAGGTGCCGGTGCAAAAGTAGTGGCTAACCAAAAGAATTTTTCTCAGGGTAATATGCTAACCACTGAGAATTCATTGGATTGGATGATCTCAGGGCCTGGCTTTTTTGAAGTATTACAACCCGATGGCAATATTGCTTATTCGCGTAATGGGCAGTTTACTACCGATGGCGATGGTCGAATTGTCACGTCTGGATCTGGTTATGTAGTGCAACCAGAAATGAATGTTCCCGATGATGCGCAATCAATCACTATTTCACAAGATGGTGAGGTATCAGTTCGTATTTCAGGTCAAGCCGATAATGTTGTGATTGGCCAGCTTACAATTAGCGATTTTATTAATCCATCAGGCCTTGAGCCTGTAGGGCAAAATCTTTATACCGAAACGGCAGTAAGTGGCGCGCCTGTGCAAGGTAATCCGGGTGTAGAAGGCTTAGGCACAATTATTCAGGGCTCACTTGAAACATCAAACGTAAATGTAACTGAAGAGCTGGTTAACCTAATTGAGACGCAGCGTATTTACGAAATGAACTCTAAAGTCATCTCGGCTGTTGACGAAATGATGAGTTACATCAATCAGCAATTATAAGGTGTAGGGGGAATTATGCGTCATTATATGTTATTTGCGGTAGGTACATTATTTTTAAGTGGCTGTGTTTCAACACAAAATAGTGATGTTGTTCAAGATGACCCCTATTATGCGCCAATGTATCCTGAACCAAGTATGGAACCCGTAGTTGCAACGGGTTCGTTATTTAATACTAATGTGTCAAACGACTTATACGCAGACAGAAAAGCACTGCGTACTGGCGACATTATTACTGTAAATTTACAAGAGTCTACTCAAGCTACTAAAGCAGCTAAAACCGAAACCGATAAGCAATCTGATGCAAGCCTAGACCCTGTCATAGGGCTTGGTGGCCTCCCTGTGAATATAGGTGGCGACAGTATTCAGTTTGGTATTGGTAGTGACGCCTCTTTTACGGGGGATTCTAAATCAAATCAATCAAACAGCTTATTTGGCAATATTTCGGTTAATGTTATGCGTGTTTTACCTAATGGTAACTTAGTTATTCGTGGCGAAAAGTGGTTAACATTAAACACTGGCGAAGAATTTATTCGTTTGGAAGGTTTAGTACGCCCGCAAGATGTGAGTTCTGATAATACGGTTGAGTCAAACCGAATAGCCAATGCGCGTATTCAGTACTCTGGCAAAGGGCAAACACAAGAAGCGCAAAGTGCAGGTTGGTTAACACGCTTTTTCAGCAGCTCGATTTTTCCTTTTTAGAGGGCATTCATTATGAATGTATTAAAGTTATTTTGTTTAATCACGCTAATAGGTTGCCAATTTTCGGCACATGCTGAGCGTATTAAAGATATTTCTATGGTTGAAGGGGTTAGATCGAACCAGTTGGTAGGTTATGGCTTAGTAGTGGGTTTACCCGGCACGGGTGAGCAGAGCCGCTTCACTCAGCAAAGTTTTAAAGGCATGTTAAGCAATTTTGGTATTTCGCTACCTGCAAATTTAAGCCCTAAAATTAAAAACGTTGCTGCTGTTGCTGTACATGCTGAATTACCCGCATTTAGAAAGCCAGGACAAACAATTGATATAACCGTTTCATCTATTGGTAGTGCGGGTAGCTTGCGCGGTGGTACGTTATTACAAACGTTTTTAAAAGGGGCTGATGGCAATGTATATGCCGTAGCTCAAGGTAGCTTAATAGTGGGGGGCTTAGGTGCCCAAGGCGCTGACGGCAGTCGGGTTGTTATTAATACCCCAACAGTTGGCCGTATTCCAAATGGCGCAACAGTAGAGCGTGAAGTTAAAAGTCCGTTTATGCAAGGCGATTTTATTACGTTTAACTTAAACCGCCCTGATTTTACAACGGCAAAGCGCCTTGAAAAAACAATTAACGATTTAGTCGGCCCTAACAGTGCAAAAGCAATTGATTCTGTGTCTGTTCGTGTGATTGCCCCTCGAGATGCTTCTCAACGCGTGTCTTATTTATCAACGCTTGAAAACCTTGAATTTAAACCTGCAGATATGTCTGCAAAAATTATTGTTAACTCGCGTACAGGCACCATTGTGATTGGTAAAAATGTTAAGTTACAGCCTGCAGCAATAACACATGGCGGGTTAACTGTAACCATTTCAGAGCAACAAAATGTGGCTCAACCTAATGCATTAGCTGAGGGCGAAACCGTTGTAACGCAGCAATCAATTATAGATGTAAATGAAGACGATTCGCGTGCATTTGTGTTTAACCCGGGTGTTAGTTTAGACGATTTAGTTCGTGCTATAAACGAGGTAGGCGCAGCGCCTGGCGATTTAATGGCTATTTTAGAGGCCCTTAAAGAAGCCGGAGCAATAAACGGTCAACTTGTTGTTATTTAATATTTATTAAGCTTTAGCAAAGCCTTTGCTAAAGCTTCCCTTTCACTCCCTCATTCACATTTTCAATCTGGCTTAATTTTTGCATTTTAATTTGTATTATTCATTATTGTGTCAAAAAGCTGATGGAAACTAATCATCTAGACAAACAAAACTTTTTTGATTTAGGCAATTTAGATTCACTTCGTAAAGAAGCCTTAAGCGGTGGTGATGCATCAACCGATGCATCTA
>NZ_NTLW01000234.1:0-10680 GCF_002632075.1 Pseudoalteromonas sp. ESRF-bin5
TTATTTGAGCTAGTCAGCCCAGCTTTACAAGCACCACTTAAACAATTGCTTAAAAAAACCAAACCTTATTTTAAACACCACAAAAATTTTGAACTGCCTAACATCAGCTTATTAAGCGAACTCGCTGATAGTTTTAGAATATTGCAAGGACGTGCTATTGCTAAAGCGCACAAAGATTGGCTTCAGTTGCCGGAGCACTCTCCCCAGTTTGCTCCGGCAATTGCGGCCCGTTTTAAAATGGCATTGGCACTAACCGCCCAAGAAGAAAAAGAAGCACTTAACGTTCAAACCCAATGGCAAACATTAATTGCTAAAAACCTAAATTCAACTAGCTGCTTATTTTTGCCAACAACCCCAACAACCGCACCTAAATTGGGCGCCGACACAAGTGCCTTACGCATGCAAATAATTACGCTATCGGCTATTGCGGGCTTGAGCCGCTCGGCGCAAGTTCACTTACCATTGGCTAATCTAGCAAATGGCCATCCATATGGGTTTTCACTCATGATGAGCCACAATAACGATAAAAGCTTACTTGCCTGCGCAACACAACTAGCTGCATATTTTAAACAGGAAACTCTCACATGAACGCACACAACATTGCCTTTACGGCCCCGCACTTTTCAGCGACCGAGGCAGGCACCTCAATACTAAAACAAGGCGGCACAGCTACCGAGGCTATGGTTGCAGCAGCCGCTGCTATTAGCGTGGTTTACCCACATATGAACTCAATTGGTGGCGATAGTTTTTGGCTTATTGACAACCCAAACCAAAGCACACCCACCGCAATTGATGCATGCGGGCGTGCACCAAACGACATCAGCGCCTACAGCAATGAGCAACAAATACCAGATCGTGGCGGTTTAAGCGCATTGACTCAAGCGGCTACACTTCGTGGCTGGCAAAAAGCCCTTGAATTAGATGAGCACGCAGCCCTTTCGCTAAGTACTATTTTAGCCCCAGCTATCAAACTTGCCCGCGAAGGGTTTACTGTTACCAAAAGTTTGCAAGCAGGCTGTGAAAAACTCGCGACGGTTACCAATACAAATGATGCATTTAAAGCACTATACATCCCAAATGGCAAACCGTTAAAAGCAGGCCAACATTTTAAAAACCCAAAACTTGCCGATACCTTTGAGCATTTAGCTAAACATGGCTTAAATGCATTTTATGAAGGCGAACTTGCCGACTCGTTTGCAGTCGATTTAGCCAAAGCTGGCAGTATTATTACCCCAAATGATATTGCCAACACGCAAGCCGATGTAGTAAGCCCGCTAAATGCTAATTTGTCGGGTATTAATTGCTACAACTTACCTGCACCTACTCAAGGCGTACATTCGCTACAAATAATCGGAACCGTTAATAAGCTGAAACACACCGCTAAAACCGAAGCCGATTGGACCCACTTAATTGTAGAAGCCACCAAGCAAAGCTTTACGCACCGCCCAAAGCTTTGGGCCGACCCTAAAGCGCTTGGCGATGATTATAAAAACGCACTAACCGATGAGCGTTTAACCGAGCTTGCCAACAATATTGATATGAATACCGCCAAAAAATGGCCGTTTGATGCCCAGCCCGGCGATACAGTTTGGATGGCAGCACGCGATAAAAACGGCCAACTAGTGAGCTTTATTCAAAGTATTTACTGGGAATTTGGTAGCGGCATACTCATGTGCGAAGGCGGGTTTGTATGGAATAACCGCGGGCTAAGCTTTAGCTTAAACACTAAAGATACCAATGCACTAGCGCCAAATAAACGCCCAGCACATACCCTTAACCCGGCTATGGCTAAGTTTGACGATGGCAGACGCCTTGCCTACGGCACTATGGGTGGTGAAGGCCAACCACAAACTCAAGCCGCTGTATTTGCCGGATACGCGTGGCGAAATAAGTCAATTAACCAAGCGGTAAGCGATCCGCGCTGGTTACTGGGCCGCACATGGGGCGACACCAGCACAAATTTAAAAATAGAACACAGCCTCGCTGCCCAAATAGACAATGAATTAAATAAACGTGGCCACGACTGGGTAAGTGTCGAAGACAACAACGAAATGATGGGTCACGCGGGTGCTATTTTAGATACACCTACAACCCTTGAAGCTGCAACGGATCCTCGCTCTGATGGCCGTGCAACTGTTTCATCAACGTAGTAGGAACACACATGACAGAAATAATGAATCAATGGCCAATTATTGTGGCCTTAATAGCAACCGGTATTTTTGCCGGAATTTTAGCAGGACTTTTTGGTGTAGGCGGCGGTATTGTTATCGTACCTGTGCTGTATTTTTTACTGCAAGGGTTTGGCGTAAGCCCTGAGTCGGCCATGATGATAGCCACCGCGACATCGCTTGCCACCATAGTGCCTACGTCTATTTCATCTATTCGCTCGCACCATGCAAAGGGAAACATTGACCTTGCTTTAATTAAATACTGGGCGCCGTTTATTTTAGTAATGGCCGTTGTAGGCAGCTACTTAGCGCACTCAATACGTGGTAATGCACTGGTACTTATGTTTGCGTGTATTGCTATTTTAGTTAGCCTTAACATGTTATTTAGAGCCGGCGCCCCTGCCCTTGTAAGTAAGTTACCAGGTAAATTTGGCCAAGGCATAATGGCAAGTATTGTTGGTGGCTTATCGGTCATGATAGGCATAGGCGGCGGCACAATTGGCGTGCCCATGCTTAGTGCATTTAACGTACGTGCCCATGTTGCCGTAGGCACTGCAGCCGTATTTGGCTTATTGATTGCGCTACCTGGCGTAATTACCTTATTAAGTATTGGCACAACGCCAACCGATGCTCCCCTAGGTACGTGGGGGTTAGTTAACCTCCCTGCCTTTTTACTTATTATTCCACTTACTATTTTGTTTGCGCCTATTGGCGTAAAAATTGGTAGCAAGCTGGATCAAAAACAATTAAAACGCGCCTTTGCCGTTGTATTAATGATAACGGGCATTCGCATGCTTATTCAGACAATCGGAGCCTAAAACATGTTTAGCAACACGCAAATTCAAACTTTAAATCCACCGCAGCGTTTACTCATGGGGCCTGGGCCAATTAACGCAGATCCACGCGTACTGCGTGCTATGTCGGCGCAGCTAATTGGGCAATACGACCCAGTAATGACCGGTTTTATGAACGAAACCATGGCCCGCTATCGTGAAATATTTAAAACCAAAAACGAATGGACCATGTTAGTTGATGGCACATCACGCGCAGGCATAGAAGCCGTATTGTGCTCTATTTTACGCCCTGGCGATAAAGTACTGGTGCCCATTATGGGCCGCTTTGGCCACTTGCTTGTTGAAATAGCCGAACGCGTAGGCGCAAAGGTACACACCATAGACGTACCCTGGGGCGAAGTATTTACCCCCGAACAAATAGAAAAAGCCATTGTTGACGTAAAACCCCATGTACTTGCCATGGTGCAAGGCGATACTTCAACAACCATGAACCAGCCGCTTGAACACATTGGTGATATTTGCCAAAAGCATGATGTATTATTTTACTGCGATGCCACCGCCTCAATTGTAGGTAACGATTTACCCGCCGATGAGTGGAAACTCGATGCGCTGTCGGTTGGTTTGCAAAAATGTTTAGGTGGCCCGTCTGGCTCTGCCCCTTTAACACTGAGCGATAAATGCGCCGATTGGATCCAAAAACGCAAAAAAGTAGAAGCGGGTATTCGTACCGCGGAGCATACCGACGGCACCGAGCCATTTGTACGCTCAAACTACTTTGATTTAGGCATGATCATGAATTACTGGGGGGAGGAGCGCCTTAACCACCACACCGAAGCCACCAGCATGCTGTATTGCGCATCAGAATGTGCACGCATTGTTATTGAAGAAGGCGTAGATAACTGCGTTGCCCGCCACAAATTACACGGCGATGCCATGCTAACGGGTATTCAAGCGCTGGGCTTAAACGTATTTGGCGACATTAGTCATAAAATGAACAACGTAGTGGGTGTGTATATTCCCGAAGGAATTAACGCCGACCATGTACGCGGACAAATGCTAACCGACTTTGGTATTGAAATTGGCACCTCGTTTGGGCCACTGCATGGCAAAATTTGGCGTATTGGCACTATGGGCTACAACGCCCGTAAAGATGCCGTATTACAAACATTGGCAAGCCTAGATGCCTGCCTGCATGCCAACGGTTACAAAGGCCCTAAAGGCGAAGCCGCTATTGCCGCCCTTTCCCATTACAAATAATAAAAAGGATTTAGCATGACGATTGCAAGCCCACTCCATGAGCCATTATTAAACAGCGAGCTGGCTAATAAATTTGCTGCACGCGCCTTAGTGCGTTGTAAAACACTTAGCAGCCTATCGCAAATGCAAGGTGGCATTCACCGTGTGTATTTATCTAAAGAGCACAAAGAATGCAATAGCGTTACTTCCCAATGGATGGCTGAGGCAGGCATGCAATCGTGGCAAGACGAAGTAGGCAATTTATGGGGGCGCTTAGCATCATCAAACCCAAACGCTAAACGCTTAATTATAGGCTCACACCTTGACACCGTACCCAATGCTGGCGCATTTGATGGCATTTTAGGAGTATTACTTGGTATTGAAATAGCCGCCCTTGCACATGAATTAGAGCTAGATCTACCGTTTCATTTAGATGTTGTGGGTTTATGTGATGAAGAAGGCACCCGCTTTGCCACCACATTAATTGGCTCAAAAGCACTAGCAAACGAGTTTGATCCGCAGTGGTTAAATATACAAGATACAAACGGCATTACCATGCGCCAAGCCATGCTGGATTTTGGCCTAAACCCAAATGATTACGCAAAAGCTGCGCTTAACAAAAACGAATTACTCGATTATTGGGAAACCCACATAGAGCAAGGCCCTGTGCTTGAGTCGGTAAATCAGGCATTAGGCATTGTCACAGCCATTGCAGGGGCCAAGCGCGCTATGCTCACTTTAACAGGTCAAAGCGGCCATGCGGGTACTACACCAATGAATTTACGCCAGGATTCGTTAGCAGGCTGCGCCGAACTGATTCTTGCCATAGAGCAACTAGCAAAAAACGCGAGTAATGGTGAGGTAGCCACCGTAGGTCAAATACAATCGCGCCCCGGTGCAACAAATGTAATTGCAGGTAAAACAACCATAAGCCTAGACGCACGTGCACAGAGCGACACCGATCTCGCTAACTTACTAAGCGCTATACAAAGTAGCGCTCAGTCTATAGCAAGCAAACGCAATTTAACACTTGATTGGCAATGGACGCATGCAGCCGGTGCCGTTGCATGCGACACCACTATTCAACATTTGTTTTCAAGCGCATGTAAACTCAACAACCAAGCATCGCCTTCACTTGCCTCTGGTGCAGGGCACGATGCAATGGCCATAGCCCCTATTTGCCCCGTTGGCATGTTATTTATACGCAGCCCTGGCGGCATAAGCCATCACCCCGCAGAAGCTGTTATCGACAGCGATGTAACAAAAGCACTCAGCATAATGTACAGCGCGCTTGTACTGTATACACAAACGTTAAAAGAATAGTGAAGCTAATAAGTAATCCAGAGGTTAAAATGTAAGTATTGCTCTATTTAACGATTAACTTTGCGAGGTTTTACTCGCATATCACCAAGATGAGTTACAGCTACAGCAGTAATAGTAAATACCTGCTTTTTATATTCAATTGTAATATTACTGATGTTTAAACGGCGTATTTACGTCAATTATTTAATAATGTAACTAGGTGGTAGGTTAGCAATCAGATTGCGGCTGTGTTTCCATGTATTCTTCCACAATTTCTAGCTGCCCCTTCTCCGTTCTTTTTAGAAGCATATAATAGCCTTTATCGGTATAACATTTCTTTTCAGAATATCGGTGTGCCTTGATCTTGTAGCCATTTCCTTCAGGCTTTATTGCTATGTTTTTGAATGTGCTTTTGTCATTTTTCATTTTTGCCAATGGCATTACACGTTGGACAAGCACCTTCCACTGTTCACCCGTAATTTCCATTTGACGCTCCTTACCATGCGGGTAAACGCGATAGGAATGAATTTTGGCATCGTTTGCATATAAAGAAGCAACTTTCACGTCAAAATTACTACCTAACTTCGTATATTCATCAAAAAAACTTTTCGCATTTTCCGATGCATGTGAAATGCTCGACATTAAAACTGCAACAGCGAGTATAACTTTTTTCAAATGTTGGCTCCTTACTAAGATTGATGATTGCTAACGCTGCATATAATGCGGGGAATGCTTGGCTATAATTAGCAGAGAATGAGTCTCAAAAGAGCATTTAACGCCATTTTTAATGCGCTTGATATATGCTGACTATGCCTGCTGCGGTAATTTTAATTGCTTATAAACTTTCTTACACTTACCACAGGTGATATCTAATTCGAACTTATAGTTAACGCACTGAAAAAAGAAGCCATACACTTTACTTCCAATTTTTATAAACGTCAGAACAAACGCTGTTGCCACCATAAAACTAAATTCATAAGCGCCATTTTCGTAGAGTGCTGAATCTATACACAACTCAACAAATAAAAGTGCCACAACCTTATAGTGCTTGCCAATTACCGCAATAACAAATGTAAAAAAAGCTATAAAATAAGCAAAACCTTGTGACTCTTCAGCTAAAAAAGCCAAGAAACCTATTGGAATAGATAAACAAAGGCTAAGAAAAAGAAATCCCACCATATCGATTTTTGACATCCAAAAATCAGTTTTAAAACTATTTTTTGTTTTGCACTTACTACACTTTAACAACAACTACTCCAAATAAAGGATATGACGCTTGCCGTAAACGGCACACATAATATAGCTTAATAATCCCACCTAATAACTACAATGTAAACAGGCAATTAGGGGTTATAAAAGTGACTTTTCATAAGGTACAAAAGCCGTATTGATAAGGTTATTGGGTTGGGTTGCGAATTAGAGTAAAAGTTGCGGATTATATACATTGTTTGTTTTTAATAGGGCTTTACAGCGCTGCCTTTGCAGCATTATTAATAAAGCTATAGTGGAGTATTTAATTAACCTCAAAGTTTATATTATCAAAATACGGGTTGTGAGTGAGCGCTTTAATTACACTAATGCCGGTAAGTTCTATGAGCTTTAGCTCGCCACTTGCATTTATGGCAATGCACTCTTGTTTGAGTGCATTGCGTTTTATATCAGCTGCTACACCACATACACTATCACCATTTTTTAATACAAGCTCAATATTCAGCCTGTGCATACAAGCAATTTCGATGTAATCGTAATGGTTGCAACTGATCATAAGGTTCTCTTTACATTATTTAGCTGGTTTAAATAGTATTAAAGTGGCAATAACAATTAAGTTGCCTACATACCATAAATCTTTAATTACAAATTGGCCTAATCGATCTAATAACGCGCCTGAACTTAATGCGCCGGTGGCGGTAATTAAAAATGTTTGGGTCATTAAAAAAACACTTAAACATGCTAAACCACTCACTATAATGAGCTTTTTATTGTTAATTAAAATGCCCGCACCGAGTAACACTGCAAATAATACATCAAACCCGCCAATTACGTTTGATGCGCCTTGTACGCTAAATACCGTGTATAACCACGACATAAACGGTGAGGTTTCTACTAACCCCACAATGGCTTTAGCTTCAAACTCATAAAATTTCATGCCGCCAATCCACAGTAAAACCATCGCAACCGGTATAAAGTTTAAAAAAACATGTTGTTTGTCGGTGAGCTTATTTTTATAAAACAAAAATAAATACAAAGGAATAACAGCAAAGTATTTAATAATGCCTTGCCCACTGCCAATAATTGGAAAGCCTCCTAACTGCGCCATCCAACGGTTACTGGCCAATAAAGTAAGTAAAGGCACAATGCAAA
This sequence comes from Pseudoalteromonas sp. ESRF-bin5, assembly GCF_002632075.1. Classification (NCBI taxonomy): domain Bacteria; kingdom Pseudomonadati; phylum Pseudomonadota; class Gammaproteobacteria; order Alteromonadales; family Pseudoalteromonadaceae; genus Pseudoalteromonas; species Pseudoalteromonas sp. ESRF-bin5. Next base: position 7,862 of record NZ_NTLW01000234.1, read on the forward strand.
CAATTAACGCTAAAACAGCTACTGGCATAGGCTTTAGTAATTTTAAATGTGCGGCTAGAGTGGCGAGTGCTAATGCAATCATAGCGGTGCCTGTGAGCAAACCTAACGTATTTACACTGAGTAAGATATCAAGTTCATAAAAGCTAAAGGTCGCTGTAAGTGTGTTTGGGTTTGCACCTAAAGCAAGCGATACACCAAGTAATGCAAAGCTGAGTGTAAGTATGAAGGTGAGTGCGTTATTTGTGTGTGTTAGGTTCATTGTGTGCTCATTAAATTTGTCATGCCTAATAAAGACCTTGTTATTTATAAAAAGCATTCAACCTAGCCAATTAAATATTCACACATCTGTAACTTAAAAAGTTATGTAAACGCACTTTTCAAAAGCAAAAAGCTCACAAAAATAAACATATCCTTTTGGTCAGGTTTATACATAAAAGCTATTTAAATTTCACCTAAAAGCTAACAAAAAAATTTAATCACCTCATATAAAAAAGAATAAAAACAAAATAAACATCTGATATAAAATATAAAAATAAATACACCCCCTTGCTTTTAATGCTTGTTAAATTAACCAAACACAAAAAAGCTAACCGATCGGTCAGATATGGCATATTAACTGCAAAGTATTAATCATAATAAAACAGCTTTTTTCTTACTTGCGCAATAACAATACGAAAAAGCAAACAACAAACCTTATTAAAAACAGGGTGTTAAAAAGCTAAGGGGGTCTGTGTGATTCAGTTTCTATTAAATGACACGCCAATTGAAGAACAAGAATGCTCGCCAAGTCTCACCATTTTGGACTGGCTTCGCACCAAAAAAGGGAAAATGGGCACCAAAGAAGGGTGTGCTACAGGCGATTGCGGCGCGTGCACAATTTTAGTTGGCGAAGAAAAACTAAACTCAAACGGTAACCCAGTTTGGCACTACCAAACTATGAACAGCTGCCTGCTTTTATTAGGCAATGCACACGCAAAACACATAGTAACCGTAGAGGCTGTAACAACGGGGCTTTACCCAGCCCTTGATGACTTACACCCAGTACAACGCGCATTAGTAGAGTGCCATGGTTCGCAATGCGGTTTTTGCACCCCAGGTATAATAATGAGTATGTTGGCGCTTTATATTAATAACCCGAGTTACCCAGGTAAAAAAGCCGCTATTCATGCTTTAGGTGGCAACTTGTGCCGTTGTACTGGCTACAGCCCTATTTTACTAGCGGTAGAAAAAGCCTACAGCTATGAGCGTAAAAATGAGCCTTACTCAGCCATGGCAGCTCAGTTTAAAGCCTCACTTAATACGCAACATGATGACGATGTTCCATTTTTAAAAAATGGCCCTCGCAAATTCTACTTGCCACAAAATGCTAAGCAGCTTGTTGAACTAAAAGCGCTTTACCCGCATGCACACTTGGTTGCTGGTGGCACCGATTTTGCCATTGAGCTTAGCCAAAACATGCTGTTGCCCGATATTATTATATCGCTTAGCCAAACCTGTGAGCTGTGCACTTTAAGCGATAACAACGGCGAGCTACATATTGGTGCAGCACTCCCTTACAGCCAGTTTGTATATACTTTTTACAATTACTACCCAGAGTCTAAAGAGCTATTTGAACGCCTAGGCTCTAACCAAGTACGTAACAGTGGCACCTTAGGTGGCAGCATAGGAAATGCCTCTCCAATTGGCGACCCAGCTCCTTTACTCATTGCACTTAATGCCACTATGGATTTATTAAGCGCAGCAGGCACACGCACTATAAACGTGGCCGACTACTTTGTTGATTACAAAAAAACAGTCATTAATAGCGATGAAGTAATTAGCAAAATTACCTTACCTAAACGCCCAGAGTCGTTAAAGCTTGCGTGTCATAAAATTTCAAAACGCTTTGAAGATGACATATCTACTGTGTGTTTAGTACTGGCTATAGAGCAAACGCAAGGCGTAATTAGCAATGCCCGCTGCGCCATGGGCGGTATGGCAGCAATACCCAAACGCGCCGCGCACATAGAGCAAAAGCTTAATGCTCAGCCCTTACAGGTAAGCACGTTTATAGATGCCGCTAGTGCTATAAATGATGACTTTGCTCCCATGAGCGATGTACGCAGCAGCGCACATTACCGCACTACGGTAAGCAAAAACTTGCTACAGCGTATTGGTATTGAGTTTTGTGGTGCACAGCCAAGCAGTAAAAATAATAACAACATTGCCATTACGAGGATCTCACATGCGTCACTTTGAAATGGATAAACTAAAAGCCCAAGGCGGAAGCGTTGGCCAATCTAAGTACCACGAAAGCGCAATAAAACAAGTATGTGGCAATGCAAACTACGCCGACGATAACCCAGAGCCCCATGGCTGCTTACACGCCTATCCTGTGCTTGCGCCTATTACCAGCGGCTTTATTAAATCAATTGATACAAGTAAAGCGCTTGAATTGGCAGGCGTTAAACGTATTTTATCGGCTGATGATGTACCCGGTAAGCTTGATATTGGCCCAATATTCCCAGGTGATGTGCTATTAACCAATCACGAAATTCAATACCACGGGCAACCTGTGCTGGTAGTCGTTGCCGACAGCTACGAAATGGCGCGCCGCGCTGCTCGTTTAGTGGTTATAGAGTGCGAGCAAACCGCCCCCATACTTGATATTAAAGAAGCAATTAAAAAAGGGCATTGGGTAAGGCCGCCACATTCACTTAACCGCGGTAATAGCGAGCAAGCCATAAATAATGCAGCCCACCAACTTAAAGGTGAAATACACATAGGCGGGCAAGAACACTTTTACCTTGAGGGGCAAATAGCACTCGCTCAGCCCGACA
>NZ_NTLW01000120.1:0-11419 GCF_002632075.1 Pseudoalteromonas sp. ESRF-bin5
AATGCACAACCAATAATGTCGGATGACGCCTTCGGCTTATCCAACCTACATGATTGGTTTAAATACGTAGGTTGGTTAAGTGACGGAGTCACGCCAACCAACAAACCAACATCACCTCAAGCCGTATTACATTTATAATGCACAACCAATAACGTTGGATGACGCCTTCGGCTTATCCAACCTACGTAAGGTAAATACACGTAGGTTGGTTAAGTGACGAAGTCACGCCACCCAACATTAACACGATGCACGGCCGTTACATTCATTAAAACGTCCTTATTGTTCATCTTTTAAGGTGGAAGCTATAGTTCGCCAGCAAAGGCTTTTTGGCTTAGAGAGTTAAAGTTATCATTAAGTAACTCACTACTTCTATTGAAGCTTTTTACTTTCTGCTTAGTTATTTTCACAATCATCTCAAACTCATTTTGCAGTTCTATTGGTGGTAATAAAACCTTAATATTTTGTAGCTCTTGCGCGTTAATGTTTGCCATACCAACGATACTTTTACACATACCAACTAAAGTTTTTTTTCCGTGAGCTGAATTTAGGTAGCCAGATAAATAGTAATTATTTCCAAGTTCATTAGTTCTTACTCTAATCAAGTAACCTGCTATAGCCATTGGCTTTTCTTCTTCGAAAACAGCTGTTTTACCAACTAACTCTTTACTGTTTGTGCGGTTAAAAAGTAAATCACCTTTTTGCGTTAAGTATTTAGGTTTATCTTTTTCACTCAAATCAATATATTTTAAATTAGTAAAGTCCCATCCACCTTCATATGTAATATTTCCCATTCGTAACATTGGGTATTCGCCTTCAGTTTCTGACGCTTTACCTGATGAGCCGTAATTTGCCGTTTCAACAAAATCACGAATAGTACCCATTGGAAACCCCTTCGGGTTGGTGACGGGATCGCCGAACATGTCTAGGAAGACGCTGCGTAGGAAGTCGTCGGCGAGTTGGATGGCTTGTTGGCGCTTGCGGCGGATGGCATCGGCTTTATCTAAAATCGCGGCTATGCGTTTTTGCTCATCCAGTGGAGGGAGTGGGATTTCTAATTCCTTTATTTGTCCTAAACTTAAGTTTGAAATAGTTGCAGTAACTTTCTTACCACTAATTTGTCTGAGTGCATCATTTGTTGTTAACCAATGTAGCAGGTACCTTGGAAGTAACTTACTCTTATCAAACCTTAATATTGCAACAGCCTGATTGCAATTTGCTTCAGGGAAATCATCAGGAACAATAGCAACTCGACCAATTGTACCAGCTATGGTTATTAAGAAATCACCCGGCATTATCTTTGAGCGGTTTAGTGCATTATGAGTATCTTCACTAATATAAAGAATATCTTTTAAATGTACGCTTGATCCTGAGAGGTTTTGTATCCTTAAAAAAGGGACGCCCTCATCTTCAAATTTCATTCCAAGTGACGTTGGTGTTGTTCCTTTTGTTACAACACTGCATAGCTCGCCTAACTTTTTTCTGGTTGCTAGCTTACTCACAACATTTTCTCCAACGCTTTTAGGTCGTCAAGAATTTCATTTTCCAAACTCACTAGCTTACCTAAAATCTCTTTCGGCGGATCGTACGTTTCTTCTTCGTATACCACTTCTTTATAGCGGTTGATTGACAGGTCGTATTTGTTGCTAGCTATGTCGTCTTTGCTTACCCAAAAGGCCTTTTGAGTTTTATCATTACTATCACTTGTCGCCTGTGCTTTATCACGGGCTTTAAATTCGCTAATTAGGCTTGGTAAGTCGTTGTCTTTTATTGGGGTGCGTTTGTCGTCCAAGCTAAAGCCGTCGGCTTGCACGTCGTAAAACCATACGTGGTCGGTGCTGCCGCCTTTGGTAAATATGAGTATGGCGGTTGAAACACCGGCGTAGGGTTTAAACACGCCACTGGGTAGTGAGATTACGGCTTCTAGCTGGTTGTTATCCACCAGCATTTGGCGCAGTTGTACGTGCGCTTTTGATGAGCCAAATAATACGCCGTCGGGCACGATAGTAGCTGACTGCCCGCCCACTTTTAGCATGCGCTCAATAAGGGCAACAAACAGCAGCTCGGTTTTTTTAGTTTTTACCCTACGTAATAATTCAGGGCATACGTCTTCTTCGTCTAGGCTGCCTTTAAATGGCGGGTTGGCGAGTATTATGTCGTACCCTTCTTTGGACTTTTGCGGGTAGTGCTCTTTAAAGTTTTGGCTTAGGGTATCTTGATAATGTATGCCCGGTTGTTTAATACCGTGCATTACTAAGTTCATAGCGGCTACGCGTAGCATGGTGGCGTCAAAGTCAAAGCCGTTGAACATGTGAGCATCTATGTGGGTGCGCTGCTCTGGGGTAATTAAGTCGCCTGAGTAGAGCAGGTTTTCGAGCGGTTTACCGCTATCATCACATTGTACGTTGCCATCTACATCAAGCACGGGCTCGCGATCTATACCCTCGGCTGAGGTGTATTTTTGTAATAGGTATTCGTAACTTACCGATAAAAAACCACCGGTGCCGGTTGATGGGTCACAAATTTGGCTAGTAACATCTGGGTCCATCATTTCGACCATGGCGCGTATTATGTGGCGCGGCGTTCTAAATTGGCCGTTAATACCTGCGGTGGTGAGTTTACTCAATAGGTATTCGTATAAATCGCCTTTGGTGTCTGAGTTTTCAAGCGGCAGGTCGTTTACCATTTCAACCGCTTTTACCAATAGGCTTTGCTTTTGAATCATTAATTGCGCGTCTTTCATAAACTCGTTAAATATCGCGCCTTCTGGCGAAACATCGCCTGAGGTTTTTGAAAAGTACGGAAACAGTTCGTCTTTAACCAGCTTGTATAACTCTTCTGCCCCTAAATGGCGTAGGTTTTGCCAACGAATATGTTGTTCTGCATCGCTAAAGCGGCGGTTAAACGGCTGCTTAGTGCGCGCACTTCGTTTTTCGTCGGCTTGCTCGTTCATGTCGAGCATACGGGCGTACATTAAAAAAGTAATTTGCTCTACGACGGTAAGCGGGTTAGTGATACCGCCTGTCCAAAATTCTTCCCATAGTTTGTCGATTTTACTTTTTAAAGGTCCGGTTATCATTAATGTGTATCCTAGTTAGTGCTGTTTGAGCGCGGTGTAAATTACGCGTTTATAAAATTAAAGGTGTATTTGCTTTTCAACGCTTTGGGCTTTGCTGCCTAATTTTACGTCAAACTGCTTAATAAATTGCTCAATTACGTCGGCTTGTTGCTCGCTAAATACGCCATCGAGCCCCATGTCGTGTATTTGTGTAAAGGGTGCATCGTAAAGTTGGGCTATTTCAATAGATCCATGGCGAATTAAGTGGTTTTTTAGCATACCAATAAAGCGCTGTTGTTTGGCATTTACATGGGTGTGTATTTGCTGCACAAAGGTAGTAAAGCTCTGCTCTATGGCATTTTTATCCATGCCGACTATGGTACGCAATATTTTGTCTAAGCTCGCGGTTGATTCAGGAAAAAACTCTTTTAATGTATTTAAATCTACACTTGGGTTTTGCGTATGCACTAACGAGCTTAATTGCGCTAAGTCGGTTTCGGTTACTTGTTCGCCGTTGCGAATTTTTTTAAGTACGCTGTCGGTTTCAAATAACGGGGTGAGTGTTTTTTCAACCTCTTGGCGATATATTTGATAATCAATAGAGACTATTTTTGTAAGCCTGTCGGCTTCGTGTATTTGGTTTGTGTCTTCTTTTATATCAAGCACAAAGTCACCTTTTGGCGGCGTTACGCTTTTATTACGCAGGTGAATAATACTGCGTAAATTAATGCGGCTTTGCTCAAGCGCTGCATGGGTTAAATACTGCCAATATTGCTGTGTTTGTATTTCTGCTATCGCAGGTGCTTTGCTACGCACTTCGTTTAGGTGCATTTGAAGCGATTCAACTTTGTTCATTATACTTTGCTTAGCTAAATCAATTTGGTTTGCATCGGTAAATATTAGTGTTTGGATAGTGGTTAGCTCTAAATCAAACTTATACGCTTCACTTTGCCCCATTATGTTACGCCATTGCATAAGCGGCGCGACTTTTTCAAGCAGATCGCTTACTGTTTGCGGTGCAAATTGATTAAGACGTTTAAAATCCTTATAGGTTTCGACCACTAGCCAGTTATCGCGCACCGATATTGATTCCATTGGCAGTAGGCAAATATCGTCGTGAATTAATTTAATTGTTTGATCAAACACATCCATATTTGCTTTTTTTAGGGCCGTTTGTGCAAGGGTTACCCGCGCTTCAAATAGTTTTTGCAGTAACGATTTTGCTTGTTTTACGTCGTCTTCTTCTGGGTTTTCGTCGAAGTATTCAAAGTTTGCCCAGTGATCGAATATTAAAAAGTGAGTTTTGTGCTGCCCTGGTCCGTATAGGTTTTCGCATAAGCGTGTGCCACGGCCAATCATTTGCCAAAACTTTACTTTTGATTTTATGGGTTTTGCAAATACAAGGTTTACGCATTCAGGCACGTCTATGCCGGTGTCGAGCATATCGACCGATACGGCTATGCGCATGCTGTTTTCGTCGCTTGATTTAAAATCGTCTATTAGCTCTTCGGCCCGTTCGTACTTTGAGTGAATAACGCGGCAAAAATTAGCACCATGCTGTGGGTAAAGCTCACTAAATAACTGGGCCATTAATTCGGCGTGGGCTATGTTACGGGCGAATATAATTGTTTTACCGGGCAGTTGGCCGTCTTTATCGCGCAGACCTTTCTCCATTAAGTTACGCAGTATGAGCCTGTTGGTGTCTTTATTTTTAATGGCTTCGTCTATTTGTTTTGCGTCAAAGTCAAGCTCGTTAGGGTCAATGCCTTGCTCTTCTAATTGGGCTATTTGCTCATCGGTTAGGTTGTCTTTTTTAATGCCTTCGCGCAAAAACTGTGTGGTGTAACTTACTATTTTGTAAGGGACTAAGTTGCCTTGTTCTATCGCGTCTTCAAGTGGGTAGTTGGCTGTGGGTAGTTTGTAATCGCAACCAAACAAATCACACGTTGAGCGCGATACCATTTCTACCGGAGTGGCGGTTAAGCCTACCTCGAGTGCATCAAAGTACTTAAAAATATCACCATATATATTGTAAATTGAACGGTGGGATTCATCAGCTACTATTAGGTCAAAATAGCCTACGTCGTACTTGTTCATTATGCGTAGCATACCTGGGTACGTTGCTATAAATACCCGCGCGCTGGCTGCTGTGTTTTTAGCGCTTTTACCAACAATATGTACTGGCTCTTTGGTGAATTCGGTAAAGGCGTTACCCGCTTGTTTACGTAGTTCTTTTCGGTCACATAAAAATAGTACGCGCTTAGCCCAACCTGCATCGAGCAGCCGTTTGGCAAGGGCAATAGATACGCGTGTTTTACCTGTGCCGGTTGCTTGAACTATAAGCGCTTTGCGGTGTTTATCACTAAAACGCTCACACACTCGGGTTATGGTTTCCATTTGATACAAACGCCCTGCCACAGCAGTGTCTATCGGCGTTTTATTTAAGTCTTTTTTAAGTGTGCGCTGCTTTATTAAGTACTGTAGAGAATCTTTTGAGTAGTAACCGTATAAACCACGGCTATTATAGCCTTGCGTGTCGTCGAGAATTTTTATATCCCAGCCGTTTGAATAAAAAATAATAGGGCGTTGTCCATATTGCTTTTCGAGCGCGTTGGCATAAAGCGTTGCTTGCTGGCGACCTTTTTCGATATTTTCGCGGGTGCGTTTTGCCTCTATTACCGCAAGTGGTTTGCCGTCGTCATCCCATAATACGTAATCAACATAACCTACGCCTGTTGTTGTAGGTTGATCTGTTACTTTTACTTCTTTGCCAACGTCTTCTGTTGATTTGTCGTCAAGTGCTACATTCCAACCTGCATTACGCAGGTCTAAGTCGATAATACGCTTACGGGTTTCATCTTCGTTAAAGTTAAAACTTGAGTTAACAATTTGCTCATTTCGCGTTTTAACCTGGTTAAGCTTTTCAGCATCAATAGTTTGTTTTAGTTTTGCTGCTTGCTGCTGTGCTTGTTTTTGTGCAAGCTCTGCGGCTTCTAGTTCGTCAAGTGCGCGTTTTAAACGGGCCTGATTTTCGGCTAGCTGCTTGGTGAGTTGCTTGTTCTTTTTTGCAAACTCGGCATCACTTTGGTTAGTCGGCTGTGTTTGCTCAGGCGCTTTAAACTCTGGGCATTCTTGTTGCGTGCCATTGGCATACGCCATAAATAAGTACGAGGCTACAAAGTAGCTTTCTTTTAATATCCAAATAGCTTGTTGTTGATCAACTTTGCCTTCGTGGGCTGCTTGATTACCACTTTTACGAATGGCGTGAAGCTTATCGGTAATTAAACGCGGAACTGCGCTGGTAAAGTCGTCGGCGGTAAGTTTATCAAAAATATTAGAAGTGGGTAAAACAGGTAAACTAAGTTCTTTGTATAAGTATCCTACTACTTTTTCGGCAAAACAACGCAGCTTAACCAGTGAGCTTTGCGGATCGGTAATCGCATACTCTTCTGCAAAAGCGGCTAACTGGTGTAGCTCTGGCCACTTAGATTGAATGTGTTCAAAGTTCATTGATTGCTTCATTCCTGATTACTTCCTTATCAACTAATTTACCATGCGTTATTATTTTTATGCGTTTGCAAGCTTGCGAATATTAAGCCGTTATATTTATTTTTATATTGTGTGTTACTGCGCTTAACCAGTAGCTTGTTTCAAAGCTTTGGTTATTAGAGTCAATCGCTATTTTTTTAGCAAGCTCGTTTGGTAACACCTTATTTATTTTACTATTTATGCGGCTACGCGTTTGTTGCACAAAGGTTTTTTCCATTACTTTTAAATTACTGTGTAAACCGTCTCTAAAATCTTCGGGCTCTATGCCAAACGTATCACGAAATATACGTAAATCACTGCTATTTTGCTGTAAATGTATGAGGTACTCTTTGCTGTATCGCAAAGACTCTTCAAAATCACGACCCACCACTAGCTTTTTATGTTCACTTTGGCTGTATTGGTTTAACCATAAATAGAAGGCAGTTTCTTTTGCGGTAAGTTTAATTTCGATACCTGCAAAGGTGAGCGTTTTTGCTTTTGCGTTTACTTCAAGGGTTAAATCTTTTTTATGCGCTGAGTTTAAGCTTGCTACTGTTTGGCTAAACGATGCACTTTGCATATTTGCAATGAGGGTTTCGTCGATAGATTGGCGCATTCGTACAAAGGGTATTTCGGCAAGGGTTACATTTGCATTAATACAGTTTACTTGCGTGCCATTTTTACCATCAATAATGTGGTCGTAAGGTGTTGGGTAGTAAAAGTCTCTAACAAATTCAAATTCGTTATTCACAAATACATGACTGAGCGAATCTTGCTCACGGCCTAATAATGACATGGCATAGCCTAAATAAAACGCCATTGTTTTACGTCCACCTGCAATGGATGCATGAATACTAATATCGTTTTTATTGGTAAGTTCAAACACTTTACGCGTAATAAAGTCGGCCATGTAGGTTTGTTCTATTTCAGATTTAGCATCATTAATAGGTTGGCCTTTGTCATCTTCTATTAGCCAAATATTTTCATCGGGGAGTTTAATATCAGGAAGTTTATAATCTGCTATTAATTTAGCTAAATTACCTTGCTTAAATAATCCATCGGTGAGCATAGCCTTGGTGCTTTTTGTTGTAATAACAAAAATCTCTTCAGGCATAGGCTTACCCTGCTGATAAAGCGCAAAAAGAGTTTCGGTTAATACCTGCGGGCTTGCACCGGTAACTATTAGTAGTACATTCTTCATCAACGATCCTTTTGTATGAGGAATCTGCATAATACATAAATTACATAGTTAATGAAACTTGTTTGAGCTCAGTGGATTAGAGGCCTTATTTCTTGCCTTTAAGCTACGGTGTATAAACAACAGTAGCTTTAATTTAATAACTCTTTAATCAACACAGAACCCAGCTGGCGTGTATTAAACGGATTCCCGTTGCCATTTAAAATTGAAATCCCTAACTCTTTAGCAATATCACGCAAGTAAGGCTTACTGGGTGTTACAAGCTCGTCATTTAAAAACACTTCAATAGTGCCGTTTTCAAGCTCCACCAATTTGTAGTTATTCCATATAACTTCTTTTACATTTAATAATATACGTGGCTTAACTGGTGCGTTTATTAACTTACTCATTGTAATACAGCTTTTTCCCGTTACTGCATCACTCATTAGTTTTTTAGCTTCTTCAACGGGCGCATCTAATAAAGTTTCAACTTGCATCTCATCTGTATTGATTCTTAAAATAATTATACGATCGACCAAGTTTAGCGTATTAGTATTAAAGCTTATATGGCCACCTGTATGCATTCTACCTGTTGTTTTGACTGATATACGCTCGCCACTACTTGATACAACATCGTACCCCGCCTGGTTAACCTCTGTTGCCATGCGTCCATTTGTTATAAGTGCGGCGTAAAGCTCGCCAATTCTACCTGTTAAGTGTCTAAGCTCTGTTGCAGGTACATCCCAACTTAACTCCCTTTCTAACCAGCTCATTGCCTCACCCAGCGACTGAATGATTTGCATTTGTGTTAAAGCCATTTTATATCCTTATTTTATCTTCTAACCAACTTTTAAAAGGTGCTTATGTCCTGATACCGACAATGAACCTTGAGATGCCTTTGCTATATGCTCACTCCACCAGTTCATCAACTCTCTACGTTTTTCTATATATTCAGCTCTATTATAAGCAGAACGAACCTGGTTTTTATCTACATGTGCCAGTGCGGCTTCTATTATATCTGGATTAAACTCATGCTCATTTAATGTTGTTCTTCCAAGCGAACGTAAGCCATGGCTTACTAAACGGCCCTCAAACCCCATGCGTTTTAGAGCCATATTAGCAGTCTCATTGTTGATATGGGTTCTCGGGTTTCTGTCTGACGGAAAAACAAAGTCTCTATGCCCTGAAATGGGTTTTATTGATTCTAATAACTCTATAGCTTGATTTGATAGAGGAATGGCATGCTCTCTGCGCTTTTTCATTCGTTCAGCTGGGATAATCCATAGTTTATTCTCAAAATCAATTTCATCCCAACGAGTACCGGCCGCTTCACCTGGGCGGGTAAGAGTATGTAACTGCCATTCAATCAAAAAGCGAGTTACTCGTTTAATTGACGCCGTTGCAAGCGTTTGCATCAATTCAGGCAGCTCTTCTGGTTTTAACGAAGGCATGTTTTGTTTTTGCGGCTTTTTAAATGTTTCTTTTATTCCAGCAAGCGGATTAGCTTGAATATAACCACTATTAACTGCGTAGGTCATAACTTGGTTTAATCGTTGGCTTAAACGCTTAACTGTTTCTAGAGTACCTTTAGCCTCTATAGGCCTTAATATTTTTATTACTTGTGGTGCGTTAATTTTGCCAATAGGATATTTACCAATAACCGGCAGTATATGGTTATTTAATGATCGCCAAATATCTTCGCCATGAGCTTGCGTAAAATCAGGCTTTTTAACCTCAAACCACTCTAAAGCTACTTTATTTAGTGTTAACTCTTCTTGAGCCCGTTTAAAAGCTAAGGTTTCATCTCTATGCTCTTTTGGATCAGTCCCTAAAGCAACTAGTTCTCTGGCTTGTTGCGCTAACTTTCTGGCATTTACAATAGATACATCTGGGTACTTGCCTAATCCCATGTTGACACGCTTTTTTGTGATTGGATGGTAGTAATTAAAGTTCCAGAGCTTAGAACCACTCTTTCTAACTTTTACTTGTAAGCCGTTACCATCGGATAAAATTATATCTTTATCCTCTGCTTTTACTTTTTTAACGCTGTATCGGTAAGCTGCTTGGCTGATCTTGCCATAGAAAATGAATCCCACTCAAATTTAGTATTCTTTTATTATGGCAGCTTATTCAAGGAATACCATTTTAGATACTAAAGCTTTGAGCTTGGATGAAACAGCCTGGGACAGGGTAACACTCTAAGTCATTGATTTTGATTAGTTACAGACACAAAAAAGGACGTCCTGAGACGTCCTAATATTGAATGATGGTGGAGGAAGAGGGATTCGAACCCTCGTTAGGGATTAACCTAAACACACTTTCCAGGCGTGCGCCTTCAGCCACTCAGCCATTCCTCCACGGTGTTGCCTAGCAACAGCGCGTTATAGTATGAAATAGGTTACGCAGGTGCAAGGCCTTTTTAAATATGTACTGTTGAATGGCTATTAATCGTGCAGTTATTTACTTTTTCAATAAAAAACGGCTAAACCATAAGGCTTAGCCGTTTTTTATATCAGTCTAGTTACTTTACATTTGCTAAAAACTATTTAGCCATACTCGCCGTAAAGTCTAGCATGCGGTTAAGTGACTTAAGTGCACCTTCACGCAAGTCCATATCTACAAATACCTCTTTACCTTGAGGGTCTATTAAAGCCTCCTCAATCGCTTTTAAGCCATTCATTGCCATCCACGGGCAATGTGCACAACTTTTACAAGAAGCGCCTTCACCAGCCGTAGGGGCGGCAAAGAACTCTTTCTCTGGGCATAGCTGCTGCATTTTATAAAAAATACCGCGATCAGTCGCAACAATAAACTTTTTATTCGGCATTGTTTGCGCTGCTTTAATCAGCTGGCTTGTAGATCCAACGGCGTCAGCAAGTGCAACTATTTCTGCAGGTGACTCTGGGTGAACTAAAACGCCAGCATCTGGGTGCAGTGCCTTAAACTCTTTCAATGCTTTAGTTTTAAACTCGTCGTGAACAATACATGCGCCATTCCACATGATCATATCAGCGCCGGTATTTTTTTGAATGTAGCTGCCTAGGTGCTTGTCTGGGCCCCAAATAATTTTTTCGCCTTGCTCGTCTAAGTGCTCAACAATTTCAAGCGCGCACGATGAGGTTACAATCCAATCTGCACGGGCTTTAACCGCTGTAGAGGTGTTTGCATACACCACCACTTTACGATCAGGGTGCTGATCGCAAAATGCTGAGAACTCATCAATCGGACAACCGATGTCTAGCGAGCATGTTGCTTCAAGTGTTGGCATAACAACCGTTTTGTTTGGCGTTAAAATTTTAGCAGTTTCACCCATAAAACGAACGCCTGCAACGATGATCATATCAGCGTCGTGTCTTGCACCAAAGCGCGCCATTTCTAAAGAGTCGGCAACGCAACCGCCAGTTTCTTCGGCAAGGGCTTGGATTTCAGGATCAGTATAATAATGCGCTACGAGTACCGCGTTTTTATCTTTAAGTAATTGCTTAATACGTGCTTTGTATTCGCCTTGCTCGTCGTTTGTTAACGGTGCTGGCTTTGGAGGGAAAATATAGCCTTCAGGCATAATAGTTTGCGCTAAACTCATGTTCTCGACCACTTATTTACAGTGTATAAATTACGGCGAATTATACGAGAATAAAAACATAAATAACAGCAAACTG
>NZ_NTLW01000312.1:0-18476 GCF_002632075.1 Pseudoalteromonas sp. ESRF-bin5
CGCATTACTGTAAAACGTGCGCCACTAATTTTAACGCCCATTTCAAAATCTAGGCCGTTTAGGTCTTGCCCTACATCTACGTGATCTTTTACTTCAAAGTCGTACTTTTTAGGCGTGCCCCAGGTAAGTATTTCAACGTTGTCGTCTTCATCAGCGCCTTCTGGTACTGATTCGTCTGGTAAATTTGGAATTGCTAAAGCAATGTCGTTAATCGCGTTGAGTACTTCGTCTTGCGCTTTTTTAGTTGCGTCTAATTCGCTGCCTAAATTTGCCACTGCGTCTAATAGCGGCTGTGCGTCTTCGCCTTTCGCTTTTGCTTGGCCAATGGCTTTAGCACTGGCGTTACGTTGACTTTGAAGCTCTTGCGTTTTTACTTGTAATGTTTTGCGTCGCTCTTCAAGTTCTGTCACTTTTGCAACATCAAGCTCGTAGCCACGAGCCGCTAAGCGTGCTGCAGTTTGCTCAACGTCTTGTCGTAAATATTTAGAATCTAACATGTTAGTTTTTAACCTTTTTGCATTACCAGCTGAAGGCCCAGCCAAGCCATAAAAATACAGACCATCACATTTAAGATGATATTGAGGGCCATTTTAATAAAGTGACCTTGTTGTAACAACAACAACGAGTCCATTGAGAATGTTGAAAAGGTGGTTAATGCACCTAAAAAGCCAATACCTATAAGGGTTTTAGCGGGGCTTACAGTGATAATTTGTTTATCTATCAAACCGTATAAAACGCCCATTAACAATGAACCCAGAATATTAACCGCCAACGTACCAAAAGGGAATCCCCTACCAAGGAGTTTTAGCATGGTTTCGCTAATAAAAAACCGTAAACAAGCACCTGAAGCACCGCCAAGGGCGATCATCATATAAAGTTTAATCATTTTCGTATCGTTTAAGTGGGCTTTGCGTATCGCGCTCTTTTAGGTAATCGAGTTTTTGTTTAATTTTTTGCTCAAGGCCGCGATCGCTCGGCAGGTAATATTCCTTGCCGTCCATTTCTGGTGGTAAGTATTTTTCACCAGCGGCAAAGGCGCCCTCTTCGTTATGCGCATAACGGTACTCGGCGCCATAACCTAAGTCTTTCATTAAGTTGGTTGGTGCATTAAGTAAATGCTCAGGCACTGGGTAACTTGGCTCGTTTTTGGCATCTGCCTTTGCTTGATTAAACGCCATATAAACCGCATTACTTTTGGGTGCGCTGGCCAAATATAAGGTGGCTTGTGCAATGGCGCGTTCGCCCTCACTTGGGCCTACACGCTGAAATATATCCCAAGCGTTTAATGCCACTTCCATCGCACGTGGGTCTGCGTTACCTATGTCTTCTGTGGCAATGGCAAGTAAACGCCTCGCTACATAAAGTGGGTCGCCGCCACCGGCTAAAATACGGCAATACCAATACAGCGCACCATCCGGTGAGCTGCCTCGTACCGATTTATGAAAAGCCGAGATTAAATCGTAAAATTCATCGCCACCTTTATCGTATTTAGCTAAATGGGTTGGCAGTACTTGGCTTAATACGTGCTCATCTACGTTGTATGTGCCGTTATGCTCGGTGGTTAAATCAACCGCTTGCTCAAGCAGGTTTAACACTTTGCGGGCATCACCGCCGCTTGCTTGGCAAAGCGCCTTTTTGGCGTTATCGGCAATCACAATGTTTTTTTGGTTTAGCTGCTCATCTTGCTCAAGTGCGCGCTCTATTACTGTGTATAAGTCGGTATCGGCAAGCGACTTTAAAACATAAACGCGTGCGCGCGATAAAATCGCATTATTAAGTGCAAACGAGGGGTTTTCGGTTGTCGCGCCTACAAATATAAACGTGCCGTCTTCTATGTGAGGTAAAAATGCATCTTGCTGCGATTTGTTAAAGCGGTGTACTTCATCCACAAACATTAAAGTGCGTTGCCCGCGGCTTTGTAGGTTATCGTGCGCTTGCGTTACGCTGTCGCGAATATCTTTTACGCCTGCGGTCACAGCCGACATTTGTATAAGCTCGGCATCGGCGTGGTTTGCTATAATTTGCGCCAAGGTTGTTTTACCCACCCCTGGCGGCCCCCACAAAATTAAGCTATGGCAGCGCCCTGCAACAATAGCTTGATGCAAAGGTTTGTCACTACTAAGTAAATGCTGCTGACCTATGTATTCATCAAGCGTTGTTGGGCGCATTCGCGCCGCAAGTGGGCGTACATCGGGTCCAAAGTTAAAGCCTAAATTACTCACCGTGGCTTTGATCGTCTATTTCAACACCTTCTGGCGGTGTAAATTCAAATACTGTGGCGTCAAGCTCGGTGTTTACTTTAGCATCGTTAAAAGTAAACGATGAAAGTTGGCCCGAGTTATCTGTCACTACTAATGTTGCAAGGCCTGCTTGGTTATCCACAAACGTAATATCTAACTGCTCTACTTGGCTTTCTACGCCTTTATTTGGCGTAACACTATAGCCTGAGTCTGTTGCTTGAACACTGTATTTTTCCCATTGTGCAGGGTCTTTTGAGGTAAGTAATACAAACGGCGTTGAGTCTATTAAGCTGTGAGTATTCATTATGGTTACTTGCTCAGCAAAACTGTCGAAGTAATAGGTTTTATCACCATTAGATACAAATAAAGTATCGTCTGGGTTGGTTTGTTCCCAGCGTATCATCATAGGTTGTTTAAGGGCGATTGTACCCTCGCCTTGCATTACGGCTTGGCCTTCTTTGTCTGTTACTTTTTGTGCAAACTGCGCTTTAAAGCTTTTAAGTGTTGCCAGTTTGTCTTGCAGTGCTTGGCTGTCGTCTGCAAAACTCGGTGCGGCAATTAAGCCACTTAATACTAATAATAAACTGTTTAATTTTTTCATTGGTTTGCTCCATTAGGTACTAATACATCGCGAGCACCATTATGACCTGGTGAACTTACGATACCTGATGTTTCCATTTGTTCTACTAAGCGTGCTGCACGGTTATAGCCTACGCGTAACTTACGTTGTACTGATGAAACCGATACCTTGCCTGTCTCAATTACAAATGCGACCGCCTCGTCGTAAAGTGGGTCTGACTCTTCATCTGCACTTTCACTTGCTTCACCGGGTAGTAAAATATCTTCAGTGGCATCGCCATTAAGAATTTCATCTATGTAATTAGGTTTAGCACGCGCTTTCCAATCGTTAACGACTGCGTGTACTTCGTGGTCATCTACAAATGCGCCATGCACACGCTCTGGCACGCTTGTGCCTGGCGGTAAATAAAGCATGTCACCCATACCGAGTAAGTTTTCGGCTCCTTGCTGGTCAAGTATGGTGCGCGAATCTATTTTACTTGATACCTGAAACGCCATACGCGTTGGTATATTGGCTTTAATTAAGCCTGTAATTACATCAACCGATGGACGCTGAGTGGCAAGTACTAAGTGAATCCCTGCTGCACGTGCTTTTTGCGCTATACGTGCAATAAGTTCTTCTACTTTTTTACCAACAATCATCATCATGTCGGCAAACTCATCAATTACCACAACAATGCTTGGTAGTTTTTCAAGCTCGTCGGGGCCGTCCTTCATACCGTCTGTGTCTTTAAAAAGTGGGTCCATAATGGGGTAGCCCGCTTCTTTGGCATCAAGTACTTTTTGGTTGTAACCTTTTAAATTACGCACACCCAACGCTGACATCAATTTATAACGACGTTCCATTTCACCTACACACCAACGCAGCGCGTTAGCCGCTTCTTTCATGTCGGTAACCACTTCACATAATAAATGCGGTATCCCCTCGTAAACCGAAAGTTCAAGCATTTTAGGGTCAATCATGATCATACGTACATCATCTGGGCCCGATTTATACAGTAAGCTTAATATCATTACATTAACGCCCACTGACTTACCCGAGCCCGTTGTACCAGCTACCAATAAATGTGGCATTTTACCTAAATCGGCACACACAGGTTGCCCTGCAATGTCTTTACCTAACACCATGGTAAGCGGTGATGGATTTTGCTCAAATTTAGGCGCATTTATTACTTCAGACAAGCGAACTATTTCACGGTGTTTGTTAGGCAGCTCTATGCCTATGTAAGTTTTACCCGGTATAACTTCAACAACACGTACACTAATAGCTGAAAGCGAGCGGGCTAAATCTTTTGATAAACCGGTAATTTTAGACACCTTTATACCCGGTGCTAAATCAAGCTCAAATCGCGTTACAACAGGCCCAGGATATACACCAACTACTGTAGCTTGTACGTTAAAGTCGAGAAGTTTTGTCTCTACAAGGCGAGATACAACATCGAGCTCTTCTTGCGAAATTGGGTTTTTAGCTTTATCGGGTCTGTCGAGTAAATCAAGCGACGGTAATGGGCCTGGTGGCGGCTCTTGGTCAAGCAGTTGTTCAAACTTTTCTTTTGCTGTTGGTGGTGGCTGATACGCAGGCTTTGCTTTTGGCATAGGCCTTGCTGGCGATACCACGGTTGTTACTGGTTTTTCAGGTTCTACAACTTGGCTTTGATCAAGCGCGTTTAATGCCGCTGCCGTATCCATTGGTTCATCATCTATTGCACTAAAGCCAATTTCTTGATCGAGTATATCGTCAAGCTCATCAAATGGGCTGTAGTCGTCGCTGATATGTGGCTCTGTAAAAGGCGTTTGCGGTTTATTAATGGCTTTTTGAGGTGCGTCGTTTTTTGCCTCTACTGGCGCTTCAAGCTGCTCAGTGAGGTCGTCGTTAAACTGAGCATCTGCATTGTCACTGTTTGTGTTTGCAGCAATTCGTTCTCTGTTTATCCAACCTTTTATGTACGAAGTAATAAAGCGATACAACCTAACCATTAAATCGCCTAGGTAATCTACAAAATCAACCCACGACACGCCTGTTAAAAGGGTTAATCCTGCAAAAAAGAAACACAATAGCAAAATTGATGTGCCGGTAAAATTAAACGCCGGCATCATGGCAGTCGCAATGACATCTCCCACTACCCCGCCTGATGAAAAATTATAAATATCGTCGAAGTTAATACTGCTAATTGCCGTAGCTGAGGTCACAAACAGGGCTAAGCCTATAATGCGAAGGGCTAATGTTGTGTAATCAAGCTGTAAAATACGGTGCGGCTGTTTAAACAATAAATAGCCGAATAACTGAATCGCCGCCGGAACTAAATACGCAAGCCACCCAAAAGTAAGCAGCAGTATATCGGCAACCCACGCACCGGCGGTGCCTGTAATATTTTTTACGTTTCTAAATTCGCCGGTTTGTGACCACGAAGGATCTGCCGGGTCAAAACTGATTAAGGCACATAAAATAAATATTGCAGCAAAGGTACTGATAATCAGCCCTGTTTCTAATAGTCTTTGCACACCGTTTAGGCGCATAACTTCCTATCCCTCTTATTATTCTATTTATTACACTTCAACAGCAGTCAAATACCTTAGCAGGAAATGCAATTTGATGCACTTTATCTTAATGTGTATGGCCTGATTATGAACACGTTTTTATAAATTAGAGCCTGTTTACCTTTAACAGTTAAACTTATGCGATGTAAGGGCGAATAATTACGCCGTCTTCACCTTTAACTTCTTCCATAACTACATAGGTGCGACTTTCACTCACGTTTGGCAATTTTAAAAGAATGTCTCCTAATACACCACGGTATTCTGACATATCATTAACACGCGTTTTAAGTAAGAAATCAAAATTACCCGACACTAGGTGACATTCTATTATTTCTTCGTGCTTTTTCACGGCTGCACTAAACTCGTCAAATACGTCTGGCGAGGTTTTGGTAATCGTAACTTCTACATACACCGATAACCCCTGCCCTAACTTAGCCGGATCGACCACCGCTTTGTATCCGAGTATGTAACCTTCTCGCTCAAGCTTTTTTACGCGCTCTAGGCAGGGCGTGGCGCTCAGGCCAACTCGTCGGGCCAGTTCAACATTTGAAAGACGCCCATCATGTTGTAATTCCATCAAAATTTTACGGTCTATTCTGTCTAATAACTGATGCATAAGGCTCACTAGTTTTTTATTCTGTTTATTTTTATTATTTAGATAATAACACTAGCTTGGCATTTAAAAAAGGTGAGACACACTGGCTTGTCATGAATATAATAGTGAAAAATTTCAATCCGTTCTTAATAAGGCAAATGTTATGATTATTGGTGTACCTAAAGAAATCAAAAACCATGAATACCGCGTAGGTATGGTTCCTGCTAGTGTTCGTGAATTAGTTAATCACGGCCACCAAGTGGTTGTAGAAACGAATGCAGGTATGGGTATTGGTTTTACAGATGAAGATTACACCCAAGCAGGTGCAGACATTTTAGCAACTGCGGCTGACGTTTTTGCAAACGCAGACATGATTGTAAAAGTAAAAGAACCACAAGCAGTTGAACGTGCAATGCTTCGTGAAAACCAAATTCTTTTCACTTACCTTCACCTTGCACCGGATCTTCCACAAACTGAAGACCTTGTTAAGAGCAAAGCGATTTGTATTGCTTATGAAACAGTAACTGACTCTCGTGGTGGTTTACCACTTTTAGCGCCAATGAGTGAAGTAGCTGGCCGTATGTCTATCCAAGCCGGTGCACAAGCCCTTGAAAAATCTAACCACGGTCGTGGTATGTTACTAGGCGGTGTACCTGGTGTTGAGCCGGCTAAAGTTGTTGTTATCGGCGGCGGCATGGTTGGTCGTAGCGCAGCACAAATGGCTGTAGGCCTAGGTGCTGATGTTGTAGTACTTGATCGTAATATCGATGTACTGCGTGCACTAGACGCGCAATTTGGTAATAAAGTAAAAGCTATTTACTCAACGGCTGATGCACTTGAAAAACACGTACTAGAAGCAGACCTAGTAATTGGTGGCGTACTAATCCCTGGCGCTGCTGCTCCTAAGCTTGTAACAGCAGAGCACATCAAAGCAATGAAGCCTGGCGCTGCTATTGTTGACGTTGCTATTGACCAAGGCGGTTGTATTGCAACATCTAAAGCAACAACGCATGCTGATCCTACTTTCATCGTTGATGAAGTTGTTCACTACTGTGTTGCTAACATGCCGGGTGCTGTTCCTCGTACGTCTACATTTGCACTTAACAATGCAACATTGCCGTTTATCATTAACCTTGCAAACAAAGGTTACAAAAAGGCATTGCTAGACGACGCTAACTTCCTAAAAGGCTTAAATGTAATTAAAGGCCAAGTAACGTACAAAGAAGTTGCTGAAGCATTTAACATGGATTACGTTGACCCACGTACAGCGGTTGAAAACGCTTAATTAAGCGTTTGTACCAATAAAAAAAGCAGCTATAAAGCTGCTTTTTTTTATGTCTAATTTAAATTCAATCTAAATAAACCGTTTAATAATAAAGTCTACTTTTACCCGTTTTGCTTGGCCAAGTAACTTTTTAACTGGCTGAGGGTAATCTTCCATGATTTCTAAATCGTCTGGCCCTGTTAGTCGGCGACAGTGCTTAAGAATTTCATGCTTTTCGTTATCAATTGCTTGCATGATAGTTTGCTCAGGATCTTCAATTAATATCCCGTTTTCTATGTCTAAGCCCCATGCTCGTGGGTTTAGGTTATGCCCACTCAATAAATGCTTTGATCTATCTGCACATATTCCTTTTAAATGGAAAGAGTTATTGTCGTGTTTCCAAAGGTATACATTCAAATTACCGTTATCTATATGGCGTTTTTGTGTTTTAACAAATTTATGCAAAATAGTTTCGTATAAATAAGGCAACGCACCAATTTTACTAAACGGCTCACTAGGTGGCATATAAAAATCATTAGCGGTTTTATCACCCACAACAATTGTAATATGTTTGCCTTGTTTCAAAAGCCTGCGTAACGAACGCATAAGCGGCGCAGGAAAATTGAAGTACGGTGTATAAAGTGCTAACTCACGCTCTGTTGTATCAAAAAGGGCTTTGATCATACGATTAAGTTCGTTATGACGACGCCCAAGCCCTAAAAACAAGCGAATATTTAACGCATTATTGCTTGCTTGCTCAGCCGACTTATAACTTGCTGCTTTTAGATCACGCATTAATTGCTTTTGTTCAAGTTTAAAGTCAATTAATCGCTTGAGCGGACGCATGTCGATACGAGGCACTGCCACTGAACTCAATAGCTTTGATTCAATAAAGTCTATTACAGAGTCACACAGGCCTTTTTGCGTAATTAAAAAGTAACGGTCAAGCCTGTAGCGGTCACTGTGCTGTAAATACACATTATTTAAGCTAGCACCGCTGTAAAGCAACGTGTCGTCTATTACAAAACCTTTTAGATGTAATACACCAAACAGCTCTTTCGCTTTTACCGGTACACCAAATACTTGTACATTTGATTTAAATTTTTCTAGATAGTCACAGTATAAACTTGCGTTCCCGTCTGATTTCTCAGCACCAATAAGCCCACGCTGGGCACGATGAAAATCGACCAGTACTTTTACTTCAAGTGCAGGGTTGGCTAAAGATGCATTGTGTAATGCCTCTAAAACTTCGCGGCCTGCTTCATCATCTTGCAAATAAAGCGCAGTAATATAAATGCGCTTTTTTGCGTTAGCGATTAAATTAAGTAATTGTGTGCGGTAATCTTGCGCATTGGTTAAGACGTTAACGTCTTTTGAAGTCAACCCAAATGCGGGTTTTTCCTGCCAAAATAACATAGTTGCCTATTCATTTAGGTCACATAATCTATCAGTGACAAATCAAAATTAGGTAAAACATAACAAAAAAAATCAAAGTGGTCATGAATTAACGACGTTTTGTTGCTTGTTAGTCTATTTATTGAGCTAGTTTACCCTGCAAGGCGGAAAAGTATGTTTGTTTAGTACATAAAAATGAACAGGTTTTCGATTTACTAAAAAAAATAATCTCAGATTTTGTTTACTTCTGCCTTGTTTTTCTTAGAATCGAGCGCATTAATGACCGTATAGAATCGTTTAGGAAAATATCATGACTGAAGCAAAACATAGTAAGCTACTAATTTTAGGCTCTGGCCCAGCTGGTTACACAGCTGCAGTGTATGCAGCCCGTGCAAATTTAAACCCTGTTTTAATTACAGGTATGCAACAAGGTGGTCAATTGACTACTACCACTGAAGTTGAAAACTGGCCGGGTGATGCACACGGTTTAACAGGCCCTGCACTTATGGACCGCATGAAAGAGCATGCTGAACGCTTTGAAACCGAAATTGTGTTTGACCACATAAACAAAGTTGATGTTTCTAAACGCCCTTTCACACTAACTGGCGATCAAGGTACATACACATGTGATGCGCTTATTATTGCTACAGGCGCATCTGCAAAATACTTAGGCTTAGAGTCTGAAACAAACTTCCAAGGTCGTGGTGTATCGGCGTGTGCAACATGTGATGGCTTTTTCTATAAAGGCCAAAAAGTAGCAGTAGTTGGTGGTGGTAATACCGCAGTTGAAGAAGCACTATACTTATCTAACATTGCTGATGAAGTCCATGTAATTCACCGTCGTGATAGTTTCCGTAGTGAAAAAATTCTTGCTGATCGTCTTACTGAAAAAGCGGCAAACGGCAACGTGGTAATGCACTACAACCGTACACTAGACGAAGTTTTGGGCGACCAAATGGGTGTAACAGGCATTCGCATTAAAGATGTAGCATCTGATGCTACTGAAGATTTAGATTTGGCGGGTGTATTTATAGCAATTGGCCACAAACCAAACACAGATATGTTTGAAGGCCAGCTAGAAATGAAAGACGGCTACCTAGTTGTTGAGTCAGGTCTTAACGGTAACGCAACGCAAACAAGCGTACCAGGTGTTTTTGCTGCAGGTGATGTGTCTGACCATATTTATCGTCAAGCGATTACATCTGCTGGAACAGGCTGTATGGCAGCCCTTGATGCAGAGCGCTATTTAGACAACCTATAACGTTTATTTTTTATAAAAGGGGCTGAACAATCAGCCCCTTTTTTTACGCCTAAAATATAGTTACACTTTTAAAACAAATTATAAAAAGTAAACACGTTATGACTAACCAGCTATACCAACTAAGTGATACAGATATAGCATTTCCCAATCCAGAATATGCATTAGTTTCTCCAGACGGCCTACTAGCTGTGGGTGGTGACTTGAGCCTAGCTCGCCTTTGCAATGCTTATACTAATGGGATATTTCCTTGGTTTAGCGATAACGAACCTATTATGTGGTGGTCACCAAGTGAACGTGGCATTGTGGAGTTAAATGAGTTTCATGTTAGTAAAAGTTTACGTAAGCACCTAAAAAAATACCCCGTAACAGTGACAGTTAATAACGCCTTTGTTGAAGTCATTGAAGCATGCCGTGACCAACGCATTGATACCGACGGTACTTGGATCACTACTGATATGCTTAGTGCTTACATAAATGCTCATCATGCAGGCGTAGCGCATAGCTTAGAGGTGTGGCGCAACGGAGAGCTTGCAGGTGGACTGTATGGAATTATGCAAAATGGTGTGTTTTGTGGCGAATCGATGTTTCATCATCAAACTAATTGTTCTAAATTAGCTATGTGGGCGCTTGTGAATTGGTTAAAATACCATGACGCTCATTTTATTGATTGCCAACTCGAAAACCCATATTTGATGAGTTTGGGAGCAAAAGTTATTCCTCGAACTGATTTTTTAGCTAAACTTAACACTGCACTTACCTATAACGTTAATCCTACTATGTGGGAACCACAGGAACTTATTGCAATCTATGAATGAAAACCTAACAGCCCGTGTTGGTTTAAGCCAAGAATTTGCGTGTAGTTATCTGCCCAACAGGCGCGAGCAACTATTAGTCATATTAGATCCCACTTATTATTGCTCAGAAAAGTTCGAATCTTTGTTAGCAGTTGGCTTTAGGCGCAGTGGTAACCAAATATACCGCCCTCACTGCCCCGTTTGCAGTGCATGTAACTCTGTTCGTGTTTTAGCGCAAGAATTTATGCCATCAAAATCACAAAAACGTAAACTAAACAAAGCAAAAACCCAGTTTACGGTCACTTACTCTACTAGCGAACGAGCAGAGTATTATCCGCTGTACAGTAAATATATAACTATGCGCCATCAAGACGGCAGCATGTACCCACCACAGCCTGAACAATTTCAAAGCTTTTTATTTTGCAGTTGGCTTGAAATTACGTTTATCGAACTTTGGCATCAAGGCACTTTAGTAGGTGTAGCCGTAACCGATTGTATGGACAACGCTATTTCTGCTATTTACACGTTTTTTGACCCTGACTTTGAGCACTATAGTTTAGGGTCAATTATGATATTAGAGCAGCTAAAATTTGCTAAAGCGCAAAATAAACAATTTGTGTATTTGGGCTATCAAATTGATGAGTGCACCAAAATGAAGTATAAAACTCAGTTTTTACCCGCACAAAAACAGCTTAATGATGAGTGGGTGGCTATTTAATTTACAAATATAGCCCCTGCGCCTTTACTTATTGGTGTATTTTGGGCAAAATCTGCAGCGTTTAACTATTAAAGAGGTGTTACGCTAAACATGGCGAAAGAAGACGTAATCGAAATGCAAGGGACTGTCCTTGATACTTTACCAAATACAATGTTCCGAGTTGAGCTAGAAAATGGTCACGTAGTTGTGGCTCATATTTCAGGTAAAATGCGCAAAAACTATATCCGTATTTTAACCGGCGATAAAGTAACGGTAGAAATGACTCCTTACGATTTATCGAAAGGTCGTATCGTATTCCGTGCTCGCTAAGTAAGTGCGTAAACGAGATTTAGTTTTTGGCTAGTGTATAACTAGCTTTAAGCGTTTATTAAATGTAATTGATGGACTTTGACTAGCAATTACATTTAATAAACAAAAAACCCAGCTTTTGCTGGGTTTTTTGTTGCCTAAAATAAAAAATGGCCCGGTATTTCAATCGAGCCATTTAGAGTCTTATGCCGTTTATGCTGGTGTTAAACTACTTTCGTAATCAAAACGGATTTTCTTGTCTTTTACCGACACCTTCACTGTGCCGCCATCAGCCAACTTACCAAACAGTATTTCGTTTGCGAGTGGCTTTTTGAGCTCTTCTTGAATAACACGCGCCATTGGGCGTGCACCCATCGCTTTATCGTAGCCTTTTTCAGCTAACCATTCACGTGCCTTAGAGGTCAATTCAAAATTAACCGACTTCTTATCAAGCTGTGCCTGCAGTTCAACAATAAATTTATCAACCACCAACAAAATAACTTCACGTTCAAGATGGTTAAACCAAATAATGTTATCTAAGCGGTTTCTAAACTCTGGTGAAAATGTTTTGTTAATTTCACCCATTGCATCGTGTGTATGATCCTGCTCACTAAAGCCAATTGACTTGCGAGTTGTTTCTTGCACGCCGGCATTAGTGGTCATTACCAGCACAACATTTCTAAAGTCAGCTTTACGGCCATTGTTGTCGGTTAATGTACCGTGATCCATTACCTGCAATAAAATGTTGTAAATATCTGGATGCGCTTTTTCAATCTCATCGAGTAAAACCACCGCATGAGGGTTCTTAATAACAGCCTCGGTTAGCAAACCGCCCTGCTCAAAACCAACATAACCTGGCGGTGCACCAATTAAGCGGCTAATTGCATGACGCTCAACATATTCCGACATATCAAAACGAATAAACTCAACACCCATGCATTTTGCAAGCTGCTTAGTTACCTCTGTTTTACCAACACCGGTTGGACCAGCGAATAAGAAAGAACCCACTGGTTTTTCTTCACTTGTTAGCCCAGAACGTGACAAACGGATTGCCGATGTAAGTGCATCAATTGACTGATCTTGACCAAACACCAACATTTTAAGATTACGGTCAATATTTTTAAGCGTTTCTTTATCCGATGACGATACATTTTGTGGTGGAATG
This sequence comes from Pseudoalteromonas sp. ESRF-bin5, assembly GCF_002632075.1. Classification (NCBI taxonomy): domain Bacteria; kingdom Pseudomonadati; phylum Pseudomonadota; class Gammaproteobacteria; order Alteromonadales; family Pseudoalteromonadaceae; genus Pseudoalteromonas; species Pseudoalteromonas sp. ESRF-bin5. Next base: position 12,838 of record NZ_NTLW01000312.1, read on the forward strand.
CGCGCCATTTTGGATATGATCATTTCAATGTCTGACACACCAATGGTTTTTTTACGTTTAGAGCTTGGCTGCAAACGCTGGTTTGCACCGGCTTCATCTATTACATCAATGGCTTTATCAGGTAAGTGACGCTCGTTAATGTATTTAGCACTCAGCTCAGCCGCAGCTTTTAACGCTTTTTGTGTGTAACGAATACCATGGTGTTCTTCATAACGATCTTTCAGGCCATTCAGGATTTTAGTGGTATCGGCAACACTTGGCTCAAGTACATCAATTTTTTGAAAACGACGAACTAATGCACGGTCTTTTTCAAAAATATTTTTATACTCGTTGTAAGTTGTTGACCCCATACAACGGAGCTTACCACTTGAAAGCAATGGCTTAAGTAAGTTAGAGGCATCCATAACGCCACCTGACGCAGCGCCTGCCCCAATGATGGTGTGAATTTCATCAATAAATAAAATAGAGCCTGGTTTTGCTTGTAGCTCTTTTAATAAACTTTTAAAACGTTTTTCAAAATCACCACGGTATTTTGTACCAGCAAGTAATGCGCCCATGTCTAACGAGTAAACCACTGCATCTGCAATCACTTCAGGAACTTGCTCGTTAACAATACGATAAGCTAACCCTTCAGCAATCGCTGTTTTACCCACACCCGCTTCACCTACAAGCAATGGGTTATTCTTTTTACGACGACACAATACTTGTACCGCACGTTCAACTTCACTGTCACGGCCAATCAATGGATCAATATTACCATCGCGTGCTTGCGCATTTAAGTTAGTAGTGAAGCTGTCTAGCTTGCTGACCTCTTCATTTTGAACTTCTTGCACTTCTTCGTTTATGTCGTCCGTATCGTCGCCTAAATCATCATCGGTTTTTGAAATCCCATGAGAAATAAAATTAACAATGTCTAAGCGCGAAACATCATTTTTCTTAAGCAGATAAACGGCTTGGCTTTCTTGCTCAGAAAAAATAGCAACCAACACATTTACGCCGGTAACTTCGTTTTTACCTGATGATTGAACATGAAACACTGCACGCTGTAATACTCGTTGAAAACCAAGCGTAGGTTGTGTTTCACGCTCTTCTTCTAAATCGGGGATAACCGGTGTTGTTTCATCAATAAATTCAAGCAATTCGTATTTTAAGCCTGAAATGTTAACACCACACGCATTTAGCGCTTCTGAAGCAGAAGGGTTATCTAATAGCGCAAGTAAAAGGTGCTCGACAGTCATAAACTCATGACGGCGAGTGCGCGCTTCACGAAACGCGGCATTTAATGTAAGTTCTAAGTCTTTGTTTAGCATTGGCAACCCCTTACTGAGATAATAATGTATACCACAACAAACAGGTGTGTGATCACCCTAGTTGGTATTTATTCCTGCTCACAACTACAAAGCAGCGGATGCTCGTTATCACGCGAGTAGCGGTTAACTTGTTCAACTTTGGTATAAGCTACATCAGCGCTGTAAACGCCACAAATGCCTTTACCTTTTTCGTGAACTTGAAGCATCACGTCGGTTGCTCTATCGCTATCCATATTAAAAAACGTCGTTAAAACTTCTATTACAAAGTCCATCGGCGTGTAATCGTCATTATTTAAAACAACTTTGTATTTTCGCGGCGGCTGTAGCTTTTGCTTTTCACTGTCGCGGACTGTATCGATAACACCTGAATCTTTCATACCACTCATAATTAAATATAGTCTTGTCTTAGGAACTCAAGCAAACTTGAATAAAAAATAAATAAAATGTTAAAAAATAGCTCAAAAAGCTTGACTGATTGATTAAATAAACTACAGTCAAACATAGATTGATTAATCCTTAATCAGTCTAGCAAATAATATGGTTTAGAATAACTAAATTAGTCAACTTATTGAAGGATGTAGAAGTATGGCTTGTGGTAAAGTTAAATGGTTTAACAATGCTAAAGGTTTTGGTTTCATCGTTGAAGACGGCTGCGAGAATGATATTTTCGCCCATTACTCTACAATTGTAATGGACGGTTATAAAACGCTTAAAGCTGGACAAGATGTAACATTCGAATTAGAACAAGGCCCTAAGGGCTTGCACGCTAAAAATATTGCCTTAGACGGCGACATTTTAGAGTGACGGTTGTTTTATTCGACTAAAGCGAGCGACCTATTAGGCTCCTCGCTTAATTCCTCACACTTCTATTTACCCACACCGATATAAATTGTTTCTTTTTCTTTATTTTCAACCCTTATCCTTGATTTTATTTCATATACCCCAATATTCTAAGAGTTGACCGTTTAACTGCTTGTGAGCAGGCTCAAACTCTAGCCCTTTGTATTCAAGCTTGTTACACTCTTGGTGCTAAAAATTAGGCAAAACATAGCAACTAACTCAACTTGCTGAGCACATAAAATATACTAGTCTAAAGGCTAATTTATTTTTATTATATTTTTAGCTATAAATATGACCACAGTTCGTCAGGTGTGACTATTCTGCTTTAACTGTAAAGCTACACGAGTACCAACACCTAACAAACTATTCATTATCTGAACGTATATATTAAAACACTATGATATGTACTCTCTCAGCTTTAATGATTTCTTTGCATTGTTGAATAAGGCCAATTGGCCGACTATCTAGGAATGATGATGACATCAAAAATTATCTATACAAAAACGGACGAAGCTCCGGCACTAGCAACTTACTCGTTGCTACCGATCATCCAAGCATATACAAATGCAGCAGGTGTTGAAGTTGAAACTCGCGATATCTCATTAGCAGGTCGTGTAATTGCTAGCTTCCCTGATTATTTAACAGAAGAACAACGTATTGGTGATGCACTTGCTGAACTAGGTGAGCTTGCAAAAACACCTGAAGCTAATATCATCAAACTTCCAAACATTAGTGCTTCAGTTCCACAGTTACGCGCTGTAATAAAAGAGCTTCAAGCAAAAGGCTATGCCCTTCCAGATTACCCTGTTGAGCCTAAAAACGACGAAGAAAAAGCAATTCAAGCTGCATACGACAAAGTAAAAGGTAGTGCGGTAAACCCTGTATTACGTGAAGGTAACTCTGACCGCCGTGCACCTGGCTCTGTAAAAGAGTACGCACGCAATAACCCACATTCAATGGGCGCGTGGAGCAAAGACTCTGCCTCTTACGTTGCAAGCATGAGCGAAGGCGATTTCTTTGGTTCAGAGCAATCAACAACTATCGAAGAAGCAACTGACGTACGCATCGAGCATGTTGCTACAAACGGTGATACAACTGTTCTTAAACAAAGCACACCACTACTAGCTGGTGAAGTAATTGATGCTTCTCGCATAAGTGCTGCTAAGCTACAGGCTTTTTTAGCTGCTGAAATTGATGCTGCTAAAGAAAAAGGCGTTTTATTCTCGCTTCACATGAAAGCGACAATGATGAAAGTGTCTGACCCAATCATATTTGGTCACGCTGTTAAAGTATTCTACAAAGACGTATTTGTAAAACACGGTGAGCTTTTTGAAGAGCTAGGTGTTGATGTTAATAACGGTTTAGGCGATGTTTACTCTAAAATTCAAACATTAGACGATGCTAAACGCGCTGAAATTGAAGCCGATATTCAAGCTGTATATGCTGAGCGCCCTGCTATTGCTATGGTTGATTCTGACCGTGGTATCACAAACTTACACGTGCCAAGTGATGTGATCATCGATGCATCTATGCCTGCTGCAATTCGTTCAAGCGGTCAAATGTGGAACAATGACGGTAAATTACAAGACACAAGTTTTGTAATTCCTGATCGTTGTTACTCTGGCGTTTATCAAGCAACTATTGATTTTTGTAAAGAACACGGTGCGTTTGATCCAACGACAATGGGTAGCGTTCCAAATGTTGGCCTTATGGCTCAAAAAGCAGAAGAATACGGTTCGCACGACAAGACGTTCGAAGCAAAAGCAGCGGGTACTATTCGTGTAGTTGATACAGCAGGTAATACGCTACTTGAGCACAGTGTTGAGCAAGGCGATATCTGGCGTATGTGTCAGGTTAAAGATGCACCAATCCAAGATTGGGTTAAACTTGCTGTTAACCGTGCACGTGCTACTGGCGTTCCTGCTATTTTTTGGTTAGACGAAAATCGTGCACACGATGCTCAGCTAATCAAAAAAGTAAATAAATACCTACCAGATCACGACACAGCTGGCCTAGATATTCAAATTTCAGCTCCACTTGAAGCCACTTTATTCTCTTTAGGTCGCATTAAAGAAGGTAAAGATACTATTTCTGTAACAGGTAACGTACTACGTGATTACCTAACAGATTTGTTCCCAATTTTAGAGCTGGGCACAAGTGCTAAAATGCTTTCAATTGTTCCACTTATGAACGGTGGTGGCTTATTTGAAACTGGCGCAGGTGGTTCTGCACCTAAGCACGTTCAGCAGTTTGAAAAAGAAAACCACTTACGTTGGGATTCTTTAGGTGAGTTTTTAGCACTTGCAGCATCACTAGAGCATTTAAGTGTAACTACAGGTAACAACAAGGCGCAAGTACTTGCAGATACGCTTGATAAAGCGACGGGTACTTTCCTTGCTGAAAACAAATCGCCTTCACGTAAAGTTAAAGAAATTGATAACCGTGGTTCTCATTTCTTCTTATCTTTATTTTGGGCTCAAGAACTTGCTAAGCAAAATGATGATAGCGAACTTAAAGCACAGTTCACTCAAATTGCGAGCGATTTAGAGGCAAATAAAGACGCGATCGTAAACGAATTAAACGATGCTCAAGGCCCAGCAGTTGAACTAGGTGGTTACTTCCAGCCTAACGACGCAGCCGCTTTTGAAGCAATGCGTCCAAGCACTACATTTAACGATATCCTTGCTAAATTAGTGTAATAAATAGTAAAAATAAAACCGCTTACCTTTAAAAGTAAGCGGTTTTTTTACGCCTATGAAAAAGGCCGCTCAATGCGACCTTTTAAAGTTAATATCTACTCGCCCAATCAAATCCCTATTGTCGGGTTGATATAACGCTTACTATTTACTTAGTGTAAGCTCTTGGCATGTTTGAATCAGTAGTATAACGGTCACGTAATTTATCTTGGCGAGACTGTGTAGACACCTCAGTGCCATTAATAAACATACGACTTACGTTACTGCTTATTTCAAACGGATCATTAGTCCACATCACTACATCAGCGGCTTTACCCACCTCAATACTGCCCGCATTAATACCGAATACGTCAGCAACATTTGATGTAACAGCTTTCAGTGCACCTTGTTGGCTCATGCCATAAGATACAGCGTTACCTGCGTCATAGCGAAGCTGATAAATATTGTGACTTGCATCTCCACCAACCGTTAAAAGTACTTTAACACCGGCTTTTTCAAGTAAACCTGCATTATTTAAATTAGCGTGTAAAGAATCGAAGCTTCCTGGTAAGTTGTCCATAGCGCTAATAATTACTGGGATATTAGCTTTAGCAATATGCTCTTTAACAACAACAGCATCCTGTGCTCCACTTAGTACTAAGTTAACACCAAATTGCTCTTTCACTTTAATAAGCTCAATAATATCAGCAGCACGCGATACGCTTATAACCAATGGCATGTCGCCAGAAAGTACTTTAGCCATTACTTTGTCTTCAGTACTTGGTTTATCGTCGTCTTTTTTATCTTTTTTGCT
>NZ_NTLW01000194.1:0-3978 GCF_002632075.1 Pseudoalteromonas sp. ESRF-bin5
TTGACGAGCATGGTGCAAAAGTTGGTGTTATGCATGGCTGTGGCCATGATATTCATATGAGCTCATTTATAGGCACTGCCGAGCAACTCATTACTCATAAAAATAAATGGAAAGGTACATTAATGATGGTTGCACAACCTGCAGAAGAGGTTGGAGGTGGAGCTAAAGCGATGCTAAATGAGGGTTTATTTAGTAAATACGCAAAGCCCGACCACGTTATTGCATTGCATGTTAGTGCCAGTGTCCCTGCTGGTAAAGTAACTATGAAAAATGAATATACCATGGCAAGTGTGGATTCTGTTGATATTAATATAAAAGGTAAAGGCGGCCATGGCGCGTACCCTCATACCACTATTGACCCGGTAGTTATTGCTGCGCGCACAGTACTTGCTTTACAAACGATTACAAGTCGCGAACTTTCACCTTTAGAACCATCTGTTATAACAGTCGGTTCTATACATGGCGGCTCTAAACATAATGTTATTTCGGATGAAGTGAAACTGCAACTTACACTGCGTAGTTACAACCCAGATGTACGCAATGCGCAAATTGCTGCAATAAAACGCATAACTGCAGGTATTGCGCAAAGCGCTGGGCTTGATGAAAGTGATTACCCTGCTGTTATAGTTCATGAGGATGAATCAATTCCATCTACTTATAATAATCCTTCGCAAACTAATATAGTACGAAGCGCTATTAAAAATGCGATAGGCGACACAAACGTACTTGAAACCCAAGCCGTAATGGCAGGTGAAGACTTTGGTCTTTATGGCCGTACCGACGAGAATATCCCTATTACATTATTTTGGTTAGGCGGTGTTAATCAAAAGCAATACGCAAGAGCAATAAAAAATAACGAAACACTTCCTTCATTGCACTCAAGTAAATTTGCACCAGATTATAAAGTAGCTTTACCTACTGGTATAAAAGCTATGAGTAATGCGGCAGTTGCATTATTTAATACAAAATAAATGCCACTTAAGGGCTCAGCCATTAAACTGTTGTTGAGCTCTTTTTATAATTAGATTTTTTAAATGGTGCTTTTTTACTGCGCTTGGCAAAACGCTTTTTAGGCGGTGTTTGGGGCAGTTTTGAAAATACATGGCTATCGCAATTAGCTGCTTGCATTACAAAGCCTTCAAGCTCCACCAGCAGCGGTTGTAAAAATTGTTGGTAGCTCATTGCTTGTTGAGCAATGCTGCCTAAACTCGCCTCCCACTTTGCTGTTAAGTCAGGACTTGCTAAACCTTCAGGCAAAACACTAATTAATGCAAGGCCTGTTTCGGTGGCTTTGATTGTTTTGCCTTCACGCTTTAAAAAACGCCGTTTAAATAACAACTCTATAATGCCTGCACGAGTAGCCTCTGTACCTAAACCATCAGTATCTTTTAATATTTTTTTGATATGTGGATCTTTTACATAACGGCTAATCCCCGTCATAGCACCTAGTAAAGTTGCATCAGTAAAATGAGCGGGAGGCGAAGTAAGCTTTTCTACTACATCACCTTGTGTACATACTAGGTCCATCCCTTTTTCAAGGTAAGGTAAAGTAGCCTCTTCTTTTAATTCTGATTTACCCATTAATACCTTAAACCCCAAACTGACTTCTTGTTTAGCGTTGGCTTTAAATAACCCACCAGCAATTGTCACCTCTGCTTTAGTTTCGTTATAAATATAGTCTGGGTAAAACTGAATCAAATAATGTCTACAAATAAGCTGATACACTTTTGCTTCATCCTTGGCTAAGCTAGCTGACTTTAATTGCTTTGCCGTAGGTACTATAGCGTGATGCGCAGCTACTTTTGAGTCATTAAAGCACTTACTGCGCTGCTTATCATTTGCACCATTTACTAACTCCACTTTTTGACCGTCATTAGTTGCAATTGCTTTTAAAATTGAAGGTGCATCTAAATGATGTTCCTTAGGCAAATATCGATTATCTGAGCGAGGATAAGTAATTAATTTATGGCGTTCATAAAGTGTTTGGCAAATATCAAGCACCTGTTGGGCAGCCATACCAAATGCCTTTGCTGCATCTATTTGCAGTGCTGATAGATTATAAGGTAGAGGTGCACTTTGCTTTTTTTGTTTTTGTTCAAGCGCTGTCACCTCTCCTGTTTGATTAGTTATACGCGAAGCCACGTTTTCGGCCAATGCTTTATTTAGCACTCGCCCCTCTTCATCTTGATAAGGTTCGCAAGCTTTACTCGGTACCCACTTTGCTTTAAATACCTGCTTCTCAGGAGTAACTAAACTAGCTAGCACCTCATAAAATGGTTTTGATATAAAATTAGCTATCTCAGTGTCACGATTTACCACTAAGCCCAAAATTGGCGTTTGTACGCGCCCAACTGAGAGTACATTACCAAACCCTGCTTTTTGTCCCGCTAAAGTATAAGCCCGAGTGAGGTTCATACCAAAAAGCCAATCAGCTCGAGAACGTGCAAGTGCTGATACACTTAGTGGAATAAAGTCCCGATTAGAGTGCATACTACCAAGCGCTTTTTTAACTGCAGCTAAGTTTAAATCGCTTATAAGTAGACGCTGAATACCTTGCTTTTTAGCTTTGCTTATTTTGGCTTGTTCTATCACTTCATCTACAAGTAACTGCCCTTCACGGTCGGGATCGCCAGCATGAACTAACGTTGATGCCTGTTTGATTAGCTTTTTTAAAATAGTTAATTGCTTACGAGTTTTAGGTTTAGCTTTTAACCGCCATTGCTCAGGTACTATAGGGAGATGTTCTAATTGCCATTTTTTATAGCGTTCATCGTAATCATCAGGTTCAGCTTGTTCTAACAAATGGCCAATACACCACGAGACACAATCACCATTTGCGACTTCAATGTAACCGTCGTGTTTTTTATGTGGTTTTGGGAGCGCATCTGCAATTGCACGTCCAAGTGATGGTTTTTCTGCGATGTAGAGTTTCATGTGCTGGCCTACAACTGGTTATATAAACAGTAGTTTAACATAACTATTTTAAAGAGGGAGAGTTTTTGATTTATTGTCAGGTTCAATAAATAGAGACTGGTAATAATTTGTAAAACTCAAAGCTGGGCTACTAATCAAGCCCAGCTTTATAATTTGAGCATTACCTCACATCAATAGGGTCTGACTCTTTTGCCTTACCTTGTAATATAGATATTTCAACTCGGCGATTCCGGCGTCGGTCTTCATTTGTCTCGTTAGGCACAAGCGGCCGAGTTTCAGCCCGCCCTACAACCATCATTCGTGTTTTATCAAACCCTTGAACTGTTTGCAATTCGCTAGCAACAGCCACTGCACGCTTAGACGACAAATCCCAGTTATTTACGTATAACTCATTTGATACCTGAAAATCATCTGTATGCCCTGATACTGTAATTTCACCTGGTACGTCTTTTAAAAGTTCGCCAATGTCTTGAATAATCGGTTTAAACTTAGGTTGTAAAAAAGCACTGCCCGAAGGAAACGAGCCATTTTCTCTAATACGAATAATAATTTGCTGACCTAATGATTCAAGTTCTATTGCACCATCTATTATTTGCCTTTCTAACTGCTGCGCTATTTTTTTAACCAGCTCATTTGTTTGCTCTTGATCTGCAGCGGATATTGCTTGTTCTGATGACTGCTCTTGTGAGGTACTTCTAGATTCACCGCCACGTTTATCGCCTCGCTGTTCTTGCCTGCCGCCCGCTGAACTTTCATCACCAGCCTGAAACTCTAGCATTTGCTGGGTCATTTCAACGGTTTGCTGTTGAATAGTTTCAATTGGTGTAGGCTCTGGCTTACCTGGAGTAAATTCCATAGCGATAACCGATGTCCCTTTTGGGATATCTTTAACTTCAATTTTATTTTGCACACCAAAAGCAAACTTCATTGAACCTGCAATTTGTTTAAATTTAAGTACATCCATTTCTGAGAATGCCAATAAGAGTACAAAAAAGCACATCAATAGCGACATTAAATCAGCAAATGTACCCATCCAAGCAGGCA
>NZ_NTLW01000025.1:0-2858 GCF_002632075.1 Pseudoalteromonas sp. ESRF-bin5
GTGCAATATTCCCCACTGCTGCCTCCCGTAGGAGTCTGGACCGTGTCTCAGTTCCAGTGTGGCTGATCATCCTCTCAAACCAGCTAGGGATCGTTGCCTTGGTGAGCCATTACCTCACCAACTAGCTAATCCCACTTGGGCCAATCTAAAGGCGAGAGCCGAAGCCCCCTTTGGTCCGTAGACATTATGCGGTATTAGCAGTCGTTTCCAACTGTTGTCCCCCACCTCAAGGCATGTTCCCAAGCATTACTCACCCGTCCGCCGCTCGTCAGCAAGGTAGCAAGCTACTTTCTGTTACCGCTCGACTTGCATGTGTTAGGCCTGCCGCCAGCGTTCAATCTGAGCCATGATCAAACTCTTCAATTAAAAAGTTTTGTGTCTTTCGACAGCTCAATGAATTCTGAATTTATTTAATATCTTTCGATATTGAATTGACTGTGCTGCAATTCTTTCCTTAAGTAAAACCTAAGTAAGTTATTGCTGTTGGTCACTCAGTTTCAATTGAGACTCTAATTTGTTTGCCTCACTACCTTAGTAGCTTGGCTGTTAGAACTCAATCTGTACGAGTGCCCACACAGATGATTGCTTTATATTGTTAAAGAACGTTTGAGTTGCCTTAGCGACTCAAGGGAAGCGAATCTTACGCTTTCCTGTATTTTTGTCAACACTTAATTTTAAATTTTATAAAAATCTAAACTCAAGTTTTACTCGACTCACTAAGTGGTTTGCTTGCCTCGCTAAGCGTTGCCTGCTCTGCCGTCTCAGTGGGGTCGCATTATAGGGAGATCCGAAAACAGATCAACCCTTTTTTAAAGAAAACTTGAAAAAACATGCTGTTCGATGAGTATTTGAGCTAAACGCTCAAAAACACAACTAATAGTAAGCTTTATTTATGTAATAGCGCCATTTTACTAAGTGTATGATGATAAATATCTTTCTAGTGCTTATTTGAAAGGTAATTATGGTAACAACCTTTTTAGCTTATGATTTTTCTTAGGTGTAACGTTACCGTTTTTATAGTAATGCTACTCACTTAGCCAAATCATTAATGCAATAGAGCTGTGTTTTGGCTGACTTGAGATTAGTGGTAAATAGGTAATAGGTAAATAGGTAATAGGTAATAGGTAATAGGTAATAGGTAATAGGTAATAGGTAAATATAATAATGCAGAAGTTTAATTTGTAAATTTCAGGCATTAAAAAGCCGAGCATAAGCTCGGCTTTAGGTTTCTTTAAGACTTACTCTGCAGACTGTGCGTCTTCTTGAACTTCTTCGCTAGTCGCTGGGCGACCAACTAGTTCAATATAAGCCATTGGTGCATTATCACCAGTACGGAAGCCACACTTAAGAATACGAGTGTAACCACCTGGACGATCCGCGTTACGTGGACCGATTTCACTGAATAATTTACCAACAACTTCATTGTCGCGTGTGCGAGCAAACGCTAAACGGCGGTTTGCTACACTGTCAGTCTTAGCCAGTGTGATTAAAGGTTCAATTACACGACGTAACTCTTTCGCTTTTGGCAAAGTAGTTTTGATGATTTCATGTTTCACCAAAGAACCTGCCATATTGCTGAACATCGCTTTACGATGGCTACTGTTACGGTTTAATTGACGACCACTCTTACGATGGCGCATGACCCTATCCTTCTAACTAAACTAATATAGTGATTTAGATTATTCAGCTAAACTTGCAGGTGGCCAGTTTTCTAGGCGCATACCTAGAGAAAGACCACGTGAAGCTAGCACGTCTTTAATTTCAGTTAGAGACTTCTTACCTAGATTAGGCGTTTTAAGAAGCTCAACCTCAGTGCGCTGAACTAAATCACCGATATATTGAATTTGCTCGGCTTTCAAACAATTTGCTGAGCGTACTGTTAGTTCAAGATCATCGACTGGACGAAGCAGAATAGGATCGAATTCTGGTTTCTCTTCTTTCTCTTCTGGCTCAGTTACATCGCGTAAATCTACGAATGCATCTAATTGCTCAGCTAAGATAGTAGACGCACGGCGGATCGCTTCTTCAGGATCTAATGTACCGTTTGTTTCCATATCAATGATTAATTTGTCTAAATCTGTACGTTGCTCAACTCGAGCTGATTCAACCGAGTACGCAATACGTTCAACTGGGCTGAATGATGCATCAAGCAACAATCTACCAATTGGACGCTCATCGTCATCAGAGGATAAACGACTAGATGCCGGCACATAACCACGACCGCGCTCAACACGAATACGCATGCTGATCTCGCTGTTACCTGTAGTTAAATTACAGATAACGTGATCTGGATTAGCAATTGTTACATCGCCATCGTGCTGAATATCAGCCGCAGTAACAGGGCCTACACCAGATTTAGTCAGGGTCAGAAAAACTTCATCTTTGCCTTCTAACGTTACTGCTAAACCTTTAAGGTTTAATAGTATTTCAATGATGTCTTCTTGAACGCCTTCTTTCGCGCTGTACTCATGTAATACACCGTCGATTTCTACTTCAGTTACTGCACATCCAGGCATAGATGAAAGTAATATACGGCGTAAAGCATTACCCAGAGTGTGACCAAAGCCACGCTCTAATGGTTCTAAAACTATTTTAGAACGCGTTGGGTTTATAGCGTCGATGTCGACTAACCTTGGTTTTAGAAATTCTGTAACAGAACCCTGCATTTTATCCTCTCTTAACTCTTAACTTTACTTAGAGTAAAGTTCGACGATTAGTTGTTCATTAATGTCCGCAGACAGGTCTGAACGCTCAGGTAGACGCTTAAAGCTGCCTTCCAATTTCTTACCGTCAACTTCAACCCAAGTCGGCTTTTCACGTTGCTCAGCCAACTCTAGAGCAGCGATGATACGTGCTTG
>NZ_NTLW01000274.1:0-7185 GCF_002632075.1 Pseudoalteromonas sp. ESRF-bin5
CCTGCAGCAAATATACCGCGCATTGCGCCACCTTCGACTACAAGTGCATGTTTTATATTTTTAGCCATAATTGTAACTCCTTTTAATCTGACTTTATGTTACCAACTATGGCGAGTGAGGGCGACTTATAAAACACATACTATCAATAAGTTGCATTCCTATTAAAGGTTAATTCAATAATAAGTAAACAATAAATAAGGCATTTAATTTAATAAATATGTCGGTAGTTAATATATTAATTAATTGGCATACTATTTTTAGTAATTTTATGGCTGTAATTCCATCGCACTGAGTTATATTTTTTGTTAATGTTAGGCTTCAAGCTTATGTTAATAATAAACCTTTAAAAGGGTCACTGATTTTGCAACATTAAGATGGATAATATGCGTCAATATTTTTGCATAAATTGACATTGTTATAGTTATTATATCGCGAATGTAAGTCAGTATGATTTAGCCGTTGTTGCTTTCGAGCCCGATAATTTAAGAGCCTTGTACTGCGAATAATTGTACCAAGGTCATAGTTTGCTCCTAAAAGGTAAATAAACTCTATAATGAGCGATTTTAAAATCACCTTATTTAATAATACGCAAAATCAGCTTGGCGAAAGTCCGCTATGGCACCCAATGTTGGAAACACTCTTCTGGGTTGATATCAATAAAAAACTGTTATTTTGTTGCTCACTCGGTAAACCAGCAAATGCTTACTCGGTTGAAATGCCTTTTATAGTGACAGCTATAGCTTGGCAAGATAAAGAGCATTTAATTTTAGGAACTGAATCTGGGATTTATCGTTACAATATAAAGCGTAAAATACCTCAGTTAATTACGGAACTTGAAAGTGGCGACACGAATAGGCGCTCAAACGATGGTCGTGCCGATCCCTGGGGTGGTTTTTGGTTAAGTACAATGGATATGACTGCCGAAAAAGGGCAGGGCAAGATATACCGCTATTACAATAAAAAGCTAGATTGCATTGTGACTGATTTAACCATTCCTAATGGTTTGTGTTTTGATAAAGCTCGCTCTCGTGGTTACTATTGTGACTCTTTTACAAGCTGTATTTACGTTCTTGACCTTGATGTTAATACAGGTGAAGTTGCTGGCACGGCGAAGGTATTCTATCAATTTAATAACACCGATGTAGATCCCGATGGTTGCGTAATCGACAGTATTGGTAACTTGTGGTTAGCGGTATGGGGAATGGGCTGTATTATGTGTTTATCGCCTGATGCAGAAGTAATTCATACAATAAAAGTAAATAACCTCAATCCTACATGTACAGCATTTGGCGGCAAACAAGGTGAGCTGCTATTTGTGACTTCAGCATTATGCGACTCTAATAATGACTTACAAAATATACAAGGGACGACAATTCAAATTAGCGGGATAAAAAACGGGCAACTCGAGCCACCCGTTATTTTATAATTTGTTTACAGGTTACAGGTTACAGGTTACAGGTTACAGGTTACAGGTTACAGGTTACAGGTTACAGGTTACAGGTTACAGGTTACAGGTTACAGGTTACTGGGAGACTGGGAGACTGGTTTGACCCACATAACGCCAACATCTTTTTTCATAACGTATACGCGAGTGCCTGCAGTAATTGTTTGCTCACTTTTTAATTTCCAGCTAATACCTGAATAATTATACGTAGTTAACCCTTGATCGGTAACGTCGTCATCTAGGGTAAAAGTAAGCTCTGCAAAATCGTTTGTTACGGGCTTTGTATCCACACGGTTTTGCATTTTTTTTAGAGGTTTCCACAGGCCAATGGCTAAAATAGCCGTTACCACTGTGTTACTCCATAGTGCAGTTGTTAATGAGTCAGGCAATATTCCTATGCTCATTGAAAAACCAGTTATCAGTAGTGATAAGCCAAAAAATAATAGAATAATAGTAGAGAGACCCAGCACGGCTACTTCTATTATTAAGGCAATTATACCAAGCACCATAAGTGCTTGTGGTAAATTTTGCATAATAAAATCCATACAAACCTCTTTAGGTGTTAACCTTTATTTTGCTTGTTTAAACTATTAATGATTGCCATGCCTTGCGCAACCATTGAGCTTGCATCTGTTGCATTGTCAGGGAGTAGAACAACAGATGATTCACGTGCAATGGCTTCTTTAGCCGAAATGGCTTTGGTTGCTAAATCAAGTTGAATCGCTTTTTGTCCTTGCTCTGTATCAGCGGCTTCACCGACTTTTAATAGTGCATTGGCTTGTGCTTCAGCGACGGTTGTAATTGCGGTAGCTTCACCTTCTGCACGTAAAATTTGCTCAGCTTTATCTGCTTCTGCAGCAAGCACTTGTGCTTGCTTTTTACCTTCAGCGACATTTATATTTGCTTGACGGTCACCTTCAGACTCTAAAATTTGAGCACGTTTTACACGCTCAGCCTTCATTTGTGCTTCCATAGCTTCCATAATCGAGTTCGGTGGCACAATATCTTTAATTTCGTAACGCAGTACTTGAATACCCCATGGCTCAGATGCCTGGTTTATTGCAGCTACTATATTTGTGTTTAGTAGGTCACGCTCTTCAAAAGTTTTATCTAGCTCCATTTTACCAAGCTCTGAGCGCATTGTTGTTTGCGAAAGCTGAACAACCGCAAATGTATAATCGTCAACACCATAGGTAGCTTTGTACGGGTCTAATACTCGAAAGTATAATACGCCATCTACAATTAACGAGATGTTGTCTTTTGTTATAGCTGATTGAGATGGAACATCTTGGGCCTGTTCTTTTAAGCTGCGGTCGGCAGATATTCTATCGATAAACGGAATAATAAAATTAAGGCCGGCTTCTTTGGTTGATTGGTATTTACCAAAACGTTCAATTAGCCAAGCTCTATTTTGAGGGACAAATTTAACACTGCTTTTTAGAAGCACAATAACAAATATGAGTAAAAATGCCTCAACAGTAAATACGACATCGAGAATTTGTGACACTGGATCCATTTAAATATTCCTTATAATAATTAATCATAAAATGGTGTGTTGTTTTAATTTTAAACTAATAAAGACTACCACTTTTCAATGTAATTACCTACAAAAAGTGGGCACTTAAGAAGTACATATTATCGAGGGGGGCTCTCGGAAATTTTATTTCGACCAGTTTCTTTAGCGTTATAAAGAGCAGCGTCTGCTTTTGCAATAATGTCTTCTGCTATTGTTTTTGTGTTAGGAATTAGGCTATAAAAACCAATACTTAAAGTAAGCATATCACTTACTTCTGAATATTTATGCTCTATGCCCAACTTGGCTATTTCTTTTTGAATTAGAATGGAAAAGCAATATGCATTATCAGTATTGGTACAGGGTAAAATAAGTGCAAATTCTTCACCACCATATCGAGCTGCTAGATCGCCAGGGCGCTTACATAAATTTTGCAGTGTTTCAGCAACTTGTTTTAATGCCTCATCCCCTTTTTGATGACCATAACTATCGTTGTATTTTTTAAAAAAGTCGATGTCGCAAATAAGTAAACTAATGGGTTGTTGGTAACGAACGCATCGTTGTATTTCGTCATCTATAGTTTGATCAAAGCATCGACGATTAGCTATGTTTGTTAAGCCGTCTGTATTGACCAGCTCACTTAATTGTTGATTGGCTGTGATAAGTTGCTGCTGAGTAAGTTCTAATTTTTGTTTATAGTTTATATTTTTGAACGCGTTGGTTAGTATTTCACCCACTAATTTTATTCGGATTAAATCAAGGTTTGTCCATTCACGTTTTACTGCTACACAATCACAGCCAATAAAACCAACAAGCTCTTTTTCGTAGCTTAAGCCAATGCACATTACTGATTTGATTTTTTGTAGTTCAAATTCCTTTTTTTCACCACCTGCAGAGGCTGGTAAATCCGCAACATCATTTACTTTAAAAAGGTAAGTGTCGTTCATTAATTTAAAAAAGTAGGGTAGTTCACTTTTAGGTACATTTTGCAACGAATCCTTAAAAGGCATTATGCCTTTATTTACCCATTCATGTGTATTACTCATTTGTGTGTTTTCGTCGTTAAATTTAAATAAATAGCTGCGATCTGCATGACATACAGTGCCAATTGCTTTTAATGCATAATTAATATGTTTATCTACATCATCGTTTTGAATATCAATGAGATCGGCTGATATATTCGATATAACAACATCAAAATTATATTGTTCATCAATTGTTTGTTTTTCTATTTCAAAGGTGATCATTGAAACGGTCTCGGTAATATTGGCAAATTTAATGTTCAGTAAGAAGGCTGTTTGATCTACTTCAAGCACCACTTTATTTTGAACATTAGGTATAAGATAAACATCAAAAAGGTTCTGTAATAATAAAGTTTTTTTACTTAAAGGGCTTATTAGCTTTATGTGACTAAAGTGATTTTCATTCAAGTCAGAATGCTGCTTTAAATTAAACAGGTTTAACGCGGATTCGTTTGCTTTGTAGTTGCGTGTTTTTGAGTCGTGGACCAAAACAGCAAAAGGGAGACACTTTAATGTACTCCAGATCTCTTTAATCGAGTTCAACGTTTAAGTTACCTCATTTTCTATAAAAGATAGGACATATCCGATTGATTTTATCCTTATAATATAGTTTTAGTACAGTTTTGTTGATATTACTAACTTTTTTAGTGCGTTTATGTGAGTCACGCATTATAATTGATACTGTATATCATTACTCCTTTCTTCAGTGAGCCTTTAGCGGCTTACTTGCATTCTAAGTATAGGTAACCCAAGTATTTCATGACCGAAATTACAACACACCAAGCTTCTCGTAGGCGCTTACTCATTGCGCTTGCAATAACATGCTCATTTATGATCATACAAGTAATTGGCGCGTATTATGCTAATTCGCTTGCTGTATTAGCTGATGCAGGACATTTGTTTGTGCATAATAGTTCGCTATTTATTGCCTTAATTGCTTCAAGTTTTGCTATTCACTTAGCTAAAACTTTCAATGATGGCTATCAACGGGCTGAGTTAATGGGTGGGCTTATTAATGGCATTTTATATCTCGCAATTAGTTTGGTGATTCTATATGAAGGTGGGGAGCGATTTATTCATCAGCATGAAGGTAACGAACTTGAGATAAATAGTTACTTAATGTCGGTAATTGCGGGGCTGGGCTTTTTGTTCCACGGTGCCGCTGCTTGGGTGTTATACAAGGGACGAAAAGCAAGCATTAATGTTTATGCCGTGTTCTTACATTCGTTTTTTGATTTGATTTCTACTGTGTCCACTTTTGTTGCTGGTGTATTAATATATTTCACAGGCCTTGCGGTCATCGATATTTTATCGAGTATGCTTATAGCGTCGTTTGTATTGTTTACGGGCATTAAAGTAATTATAAGTTGTATTAAAGGTTTGCGTTTAAATAAAGCAAAACTTCCTAAGGTAGCAGATATTGAAAGCGAAATCACAAGCATAGAACACGTACATAACGTACATAATGTAACTGTAACACGTAATTACGATGGCCTAGTGGTGGGGGCTCATGTGGTACTCAAAAAGCACTGTACTATTGAAAAGCATGACGAAGCATGTCGCTTAAAGGTAGAGAATCTGCTTGCTGAAAGGTTTAGAGTAACGAGTAGCGTACTGCAAATTGAAAGCCATGAATGCCATCATATTCACTAAAGTTTATTAACCTTTCAAAGTTAAATTCCAACGGCCTACATGGTGCTTAGGCAAGACAGTGCACATAAGGTGTGTACCTTCACAAATAGTTGATAACGCAGAATTAATGTAAGCAGAAGCGGCCCCAAAGGAATCTCCCGGGGCAGTTTAATTCTTGTTGCTCGGCTTTGGTTTACTGTTACACCGTGTAAAGGCTGAAGAGTAGTGCAGGAGTAGTAGCCAACCTGGTGCTGCGATTAAACCGCTTTAAGTTTTAACAAACACTAACCCACAAAGGTCATTAGAACTGTGTGTTAGTGGATGGGGGTTCTAATGACTTGCTAGTTGCTTCAAATAAGCTCAATAATTTTTCTAAAACAACTATTTTCATTAAGTGCTTCAGCGCTCATTGGTTTTGCAAGGTAGTATCCTTGAAGCACATGGCAACCAGCGTTAACTAAAAACTCCATTTGGTCACGATTTTCAACGCCTTCAGCAATACAATATAAGTTTAAATTTTCAGCTAAAGAAATAATAGTTTTAATAATTGACTCGTCTCCTTTGTCCTCACCAATACTATTTACAAAACTTTGATCTATCTTTATGACGTTAATTGGGAATTGGCTCAAGTAAGTCAGCGATGAATAGCCTGTACCAAAGTCATCAAGCAATAATTTAAATCCTGCTGCTTTTAATTTTTGTAACTGCTTAGCAGCTTTCAGTTTATCTTCAAGCAATATAGTCTCTGTAATTTCGAGCCTCAGTTGCTTTGGCAGAATACCCGCGTCTGCTAGTATGCATTGTAAACGTTCGGTTATGTTCTCCTTTAAAATATGTTTTGGTGATAGGTTTAAGGAAATATAAAATAATGGATTGTCATTCAGTAGTGGCGCTAATTCAATAAGTGCACGTTTAAGGGCTAACTCAGTTAAGCGCTCGATTAAACCGGTTTCTTCTGAAATTGGAATAAACACTGCGGGTGAAACAAATTGCTCTTTGTTTTTCCAGCGCATTAGTAGCTCTACACCATTTATTGTTCTTGCTTCAATATCAACAATTGGCTGATAATGATTAAAAAATAAGTCGGCTTTTACTGCATCTTTTAAATCATTTTCGAGCATTAGCTTTTGTTTTATTTGTTCGTTCATTTCATCGCTAAAGAAGCTAAAACCATTCCTGCCATTTTGCTTTGCTTGCATCATAGCGACGTCTGCGTTACGAATTAAAATGTCGGTTGTTATTGCATCAAATGGGTACAAAGCAACGCCTATACTGGCAGAAATATTAATCGCAAAGTCTTCAATCATCACTTTATTTGCTAATTCTTTACTAATTAGCATAACTGTTTCTTTTAATGAGTCCTGAGATTCTACATTTTTAATCAGAACTAAAAACTCATCTCCACTTTGACGGCCAAGCTGTGCATTTTCGTTAAGGATATTACCCAACCGTTCAGTAATATTACAAAGAAGCTTGTCACCTACAGCATGACCAAAAGAGTCATTTACTGGCTTAAACTTATCTAAATCTATAAATAAGAGTGCGCAATGTGTATTTGAACTTTCGGCTTGTTT
>NZ_NTLW01000202.1:0-1994 GCF_002632075.1 Pseudoalteromonas sp. ESRF-bin5
CCGTCCGCAAGTGGATGAGCATTGCCACCTAGGACTTGGTAATTAACATCTGTAGGTACTTGAAAAGACTTTCCTGGTACATAGTAAAAATTATTATTTTTATCGTACACTTTACTGGTGTCATCTTGCTCACCAAAGTCTTTAACACCTTTAGGTTTACCTAGCGATTCATAATTACGTGCCACATGGTTAGGCACTATATCAATAATGACTTTCATGCCATGGCTATGTGTACGTTCAATAAGCTGGGTAAACTCTCCCATGCGGTTTGTTACATTAACAGCTAAATCGGGGTTAACATCGTAGTAATCTTTAATCGCGTACGGTGAGCCTGCGCGACCTTTTATTACATCAGGGTCATCTTTTGAAATACCGTAGTCGGTATAATCGCCCACTAACGCGTGGTGTAACACACCGGTATACCAAACGTGCGTGGTACCTAGCTCTTTAATGCCTTTTAGGGCTGCGTCGTTAAAGTCGGCAAATTTACCTACACCGTTTTGCTCTTTCGTGCCCCATGGCACATTAGCTGTCTCGGTATTACCAAACAAACGGGTAAATACTTGATATACAACTGGCTTAGTGAGCTCATTTTGCGTATGCGCAGGTGTTTGCTGTTGTTCAGGTTTATTATTTTCTGAACACCCTGTAGCAATAAGTGCACTACACAGCACTGCGGGTATATAAACTGATTTTTTCATTGTGTGTCTTTTTTGTCAGTATTGTTATTAACTTTATACTAAAGATTACTGCAGCAACCATACAGTTGCTGCATACGTATTCAGGTCACTATTGTCGCTTATTGACAACTAATACAGTTGCGCTCATAGCTGGTAATTCAATGGTTTTGCCAAGCTTCTGTGGTTTTTGAGTAAATAAATTAAATGCTGTTGTGCTCTTAGGCATCACCTCTTGCATATACTCAATGTTTTTTTGTAGTGCCTCTGTGTTTTTATTCATAAATACCAACACAGTTTGCTCATCGCTAATACGTGCATAACTATAAACCCCTTGTTGAGGCGTAAAGTGTACAAGTTTACCTTTATCTAGTGCTGAGCTGTTTTTTCTAAAGTTAAGCAGCGTACTAATGGTGTTATGCATCTCTTTTTGCTGTTTTGTTAAGCCCTCTTTGGTAAAGGCGTTACGTGTTTGCCCATCAAACCCTCCAGGAAAATCAATTCTAATATCGCCATGGTCTTTACTTGGGGTGTTATCTAATAGTACTTCCGTACCGTAATACATTTGCGGTATGCCACGTGTGGTTAAAAACAAGGTCATCGCCATTTTTGTTTTGGCTAAATCTTGGCCAAGCTCAGTGTAAACACGGCTCATATCGTGGTTATCGGCAAACACCATAATGTTATTTGTATCAGGGTATAAAAAGTCATTAGCTAACGATTCATATACTTTAACCCAACCCGTGTTCCAGCTTTCATCTTCATTTAGCGCTTGAATTACCGACTCTTGCAACGAAAAGTCCATCACGCTTGGTAAGCTTGATGTATAGCCATCTTGGTTATGCTTGCCACGTTGCCAGTAAGAAGCAATAGCAGGGTTAGACGTCCACTCTTCTCCAACAATATTAAAGTCTGGATACTCTTGCATTATGGCTTTTGTCCAATCACTCAAAAATGCTTTATCTGAGTAAGAGTAGGTATCAACGCGTATGCCGCTCAAATCGGCGTATTCTATCCACCAAATCGCATTTTGAATTAAGTATTCACTTAACAGTGGTTGGCGCTGATTTAAATCAGGCATGGTTTCTACAAACCAGCCATCGTTAAACTGGCGCTTGTCGTATTCACTGGCGTGTGGGTCTTGTATGGTTTGGCGCGCATGGCTGGTGGCATTCTTGCCTTTATTAAACTCACCATTAAAGTTAATCCAATCTTTAGTTGGCTTATCTTTAACCCAAGTATGCTCAGAGCCAAAATGGTTAAGAACCATATCCATTACAAGGCCTATACCCTGCTCTTTTGCTTTTACAGATAACG
>NZ_NTLW01000126.1:0-4561 GCF_002632075.1 Pseudoalteromonas sp. ESRF-bin5
CCGTAGTCGTCAAAAATTATAAAGCCTTGCATTTTAATACGTTTAGTAAGCAACTGCCCCATTAGCATACCCATACGATCAGGGCCTTCAGGTAAGCTTGTTGCGTTATACTGCGATACTAAACCACACAGCGGTACACGAGCTGCGGTATTAAGTAATGGTAATACGGCATCAAACACTTTACCGCCCACATTTTCGTAATAAACATCTATGCCTTTATCACAGGCTTTTTCTAGTTGCTCTGCAAAGTCATCGGCTTTGTGATCAATACAGGCATCAAACCCTAGTTTTTCAACTGCATGGGCACATTTTTCGCTGCCACCAGCAACGCCTACCACTTTACAGCCTTTGATTTTAGCTATTTGGCCAACGGTTGCGCCAACTGGCCCTGTTGCTGCGGCTACGACTACCGTTTCGCCTTCTTTAGGTGCGCCAATATCAAGTAAGCCCATGTAGGCTGTAAAGCCTGGCATACCCATAATGCCTAGCGCGTACGAAGGATTTGCAGGTTCTTTGCCTAATTGCATAAGGCCTTCGCCATTACTAATGGCGTAACTTTGCCAACCTGTATAGGCAAGTACCCACTCGCCTTCGCTAAATTTATCGTTTTTAGACTCTTCGACTTGGCACACGGTAGCGCCAACCATTACGTCACCCACGTTTACCGGATCGGCGTACGACTTTGCGTCGCTCATGCGGCCACGCATGTATGGGTCAAGTGATAAGTAAATAGTGCGCAGCAGCACCTCGCCATCTTTAAGGGCTGGTAAATCGACTGTTTTAAGCTCAAAGTTTTTATCGGTTGGAGCACCGTGTGGGCGTGATGCCAAAGTAAGTTGACGACTAGTTGCAGACATAAAATTCTCCTTTTGAATATGAACCCACTTAACGAATGTGTATGCGTTTAATAACCCGATTGGCATAAACAATAATGCGCGTTAAGTAGTAAATGTATGTACAAATTTGTACCTTATAACAGGAGTTTTGGGCGAGGGGCTGTTAATTCAACCTTAAGCGGAGTAATTATTCTAAACGGTTTATTTGAGCTTGCTAAAAATATGGCTATCGTAAAATGCGCCATTTTTATAAATGGCTTGTTTAAGAATAGCCTCGGCCTTAAAACCACATTTAGTCAGTGCCTTTATAGAACCAGTATTACCAGCAAATACAGCGCCAAAAATACGGTTTAGGTTTGAGGTTTTAAATGCGTCATCGCAAATTTGTGTAATAGCGTGAGTCATTACTCCTTGCCCCCAAAAGTAGCTATTAAGCCAATAGCCTATTTCGCCACTTCGGCTATACTCGAACTCTCCGGGCGTTATGCCTATACACCCCGCAAATTGCCCATCTACAACAATGGCCTTAACTATTCCACTTTTAGAGCCTTGGTTTATCCACCAATCGGCGTCGGCTTGAGTATACGGAAATGGAATTTTAGACGATAAAAACCGCGTCACCTGTTCATCGTTTAAGGTATTAATAATGTGTGAAGCGTCCTTTGGTTTAAAGTCTCTTAGGGTAATCATTGTTTTAATTAAGTATGTGCTGAATACGGTTTAACTTAGCAAGCAATTAGAGATTGCACAATCACGAAAATTAACTGCTTACGCCTATGACTTTGTTTTAAAGTACTCTAATATAAGCAAAATATAATACTGTTTAAGATACCTTTTATGCACCCACACATAGCTGCCCTATATAATAGTGCCCAAAAGCCAAGCCGTTTAATTATAGGTTTAATGAGTGGTACCTCTTTAGATGGGCTCGATGTAGCACTGTGTAAGGTAAGCGGCGGGGGCTTAAACACACATATTGAAATATTAAATTTTACCACCGTTGAATATAGCGACGATTATAAAAGCAAAATAAAGCAGGTATTTGCAAAGCGAGAGTGCGATTTAGAACTAGTAACCTTACTGCACCCTTGGGTAGGTAAGCTCCATGGCAATATGGTTAATCAGTGCTTACATACTTGGCAGGTAGATCCAGCAAGTATTGATGTAATAGCCAGTCATGGGCAAACAATTTACCACTGCCCACAGTCGCAGCATAATCATAAAAGCTTTACTAATGGCACATTACAAATTGGCGACAGCGACCAAATAGCCGTTACTACCGGCATTACAACCATTGGCGATTTTAGGCAAAAGCACATAGCCGCAGGAGGCGAAGGTGCCCCACTTGCGGTATATGGCGATTACTTGTTTTTTTCAAGCCTTGTTGAAAACCGTATTTTACTCAACATGGGTGGCATAGCTAACTTAACTTTTTTACCCAAAAGCGGTGATGCAAACAGTGTATTTAGCTCTGATATTGGCCCGGGTAATACAATAATGGATGCCTATGTACAAAAATATTTTGAGGGGATGCATTTTGACGACGGTGCAAAAATAGCAAAAGCAGGGAAAGTAAATATGCCTTTACTTCATGCATTACGCGCAGATGACTTTTTTAATTTAAGCATGCCCAAAACAACAGGGCCAGAAGTGTTTAATTTAGCGTATTTAAAAGCGGCTCAAGGACTCACCAATACGCTTGACTTAACTCACCACGATGTAATGGCAACACTCAATGCATTTAGTGCTAATGTAATAAGCGATGCAATAAAACAGTGTGCTAAAAACGAGCCTAATTGTGTAGTGTATGCCAGTGGTGGTGGAATACATAACCCACTATTAATGGAGCAGCTTTTAACACTTTGCCCAGAGGTTAAGGCGTTTAAAAACACACAGGTATTAGGAATAGATCCCGATGCTAAAGAAGCCGTGTTATTTGCTATTTTAGCCAACGAATGCCTAGCAGGTGAGCAGCAACACCTTAATAATACCGCGCAAGGTATTGCGGGAGTGACTATGGGAAAAATAAGTTTTCCCGACTAACCGCTATTGATAAAAGCGTTTTAAAACAATGATAAAAAGGTCGAGCCTACCCCAGCAAAATACCGGCGAAAACCGTGTGGTTTTGATTGCTCGATATTTACAAGTGGTGCGTTGTAGCCGCCCTCAAATGCGTTAATATTCATATCAAACTGAAGGCTATTTTTTAATGTAGCGTATTTACCGTGCAACATCAGCTGCATTACAAAACATTGGCTATGGGTAATTTTGTTTAAAGTAAGGTTAACGTAACCACGCTCTAAATCGGCTTGCGTAATAACGTTCTCAGTAAAATACTGAGCGCCACGGGCACTTGGATGTGTTGCGCTCAGCGAAATAACATCACCTTCATGTACAGCATCTGGCAAATCGCATTGCAATGTAATTGCATGAAGCGCATTAGCTTGTACCGAAAGGTTTTCGTATTCCATGGTGTGGCTCATAGCCGCAGACATCGGATCATCAAGTGATTGCAGTGCAAATGTTAGTTGCACTAAAGGTGTGGTCATTTACTTCGTCTTCTAGATTATAAAAAATACTGTTCGAGTTTAAATTATCGCCTACTTAGATTGCAGTTTTATGACAAATTGCACTTAATCGGATAATCGCTGCTTTTTGATCAAAAAAGATCGTTATAAGGTTTTCATTGAATTTAGGTGACGTTTGTTGTCAAAGTAGGTGTAACTTGCGATCCAGCCTAAGAGAGTATAAATAGTGCTTATAAATATTGTGGGGTAAGCATGTAGTCCGCAATGTAATTTAAATACGCAGAGCGAGTTTTCATTTTCAATCCATCGAATTTGTACTGTATGTATATGCAGTTGTGGCTCAGTCGCTCGCATAGTCAATAAAACGACCCCGTTGCTCGTTTTATACTATGAAGAAAAGCGATCACTGAAGGATTTTAATAACGCTGGCAATTAGTTGGCAAGTTTGTTACTAATAAACAAACAAGGAAAACGAGCTTCGCCGTGGTAGAAAAACGCGCGATTCGCTCGCTATAAACACGTTAGTGAGATAAGGGAGTGTCGATGAAAATTATAATATTATTGCTTCTTATAGCTCCTTTTTGTTACGCGACTGAACCAGTAAGCCTTAAAATATTTGTTGAAGGTTGCGACAAAGAAAGTAACAGTAAAGGTGTTGTTACTACTCACTGTGAGAGTTACTTATTTGGCTTTCTAGATTCAGCTAAATTATCTTTACTTGCAAATAACAATGATTGCATGTTGCCATATAACGCAAAAGATTTACTAAGCAAACTTAAACAAGCAATGGCAGCAAATCAGAGTCTAGGTACTCGCCATTATAATGCGGCTATTTGGGAAGTACTAAACGGTCAATGTAAAGTACCTCACTAACAAGCGCATTAAGACGGGACTGCTAACAGTTGGCTCAGTTTCGCTCCGCTACACATTATAGCCAACAATTATCAGCCCCTTATGCGGGCGTTGGTATGACTCCCATTGTCAAGTTAAACGCACTGATCCTTGCCTAACTTTTTAAGCCATAATTATTTTAGCTCGAATTAGAGCGAGTTAATACATAGGATGAAGCAAGTAATGTCGTCGGTTATCTTGCTGATATTCGTTGGTTATTACTATTTCTAGTAACAGAGCAGACCTTACTTATTTCGTCGTGGCACCTGTCTTCAGTCTATGTTCGTGGTTCAATGCAGCGTTAGC
>NZ_NTLW01000131.1:0-3704 GCF_002632075.1 Pseudoalteromonas sp. ESRF-bin5
ACTTTGCGCTAAAAATAATTGCCTTAACGAATAATCAATAACTTAGCTATATTAAAATGAACAAAAAATAGCATACAAGTCATTAATAATTGCTTACAAACAAAAATAGGGGATATAATGAGCATTTAGTTATTAAGGATTAGTATTGTTAGGGAATTTTTCATGAACAAATTAAAGCATGTTGGATTAATTTCCTTAGTCACTTTGTTATTTTGCTTTTACCTAAATGCTGAATTAACGAGCCAAATAAGCCGTACCAATCTGTTTCAGTCTAATTTTAGTGTTAAAAAATTTGATATAAGCAGCACCAGTTTAGATATTGCCCCTTGGTATAATCCTGTTTTAAGCGGTCATTATACAATTGACAGTGCTTCTCAAACATTACTTCTTGTTAAAACAACGGATCAACATTTTATTGCGGCTGATTCAAACGCACTCATCTTGATGGTGTTAACGTCGCCTAAAAACATTATTATTTTCTTCTCTTGTATACTTTTGCTTGCTGTCTACATAAAAAAACAAAGCAGGAAACAAAATCACAAACATAAGCTAAGCCAACTTAATCAGCAGGCTAATAAACTTTTAGAGTTGTTTAACTTAGATATTGAACCTGCTCAAAACCCTAATGGTATTAGTAACTTAAGCAAATCTATCACGACCTTAAATTTGCATGTAGTGAATTATGTGAAACAAACACAAACAAGTATATGCCAAGATAAATTAACACAACTCATCGATAGACATGCCTACATAGAGCATATTGGTAGGCACATAAATCAAACCGGTCAAAAAGAACTTACTTGTGCATTGTTGTTTATAGATTTAGATGGGTTTAAGCAAGTAAATGATTCATTTGGTCATAGTTTTGGCGACGAAATATTGGTGCAAGTTGCCACGCGATTAGCTAATGTGTTGCGTCACCATAAGTTGAGTAATATCAATTCTGCAAACCAGTTAGAACAAAATTTATCGCGTTTAGGCGGTGATGAATTCTCTATATTTATTGAATCGTTGGACGAAAGTGACAAAGTAGTCGACATAGCCAAGCAAGTACTTAGTGAGCTTGAAAAAGACTTTGTGCTTGGCAATAAGATTGTAAAAATTAGCGCAAGCATTGGTATTGCTACTTATCCAGAAAGCGCATCTACACCACAAGCACTATTACAACTAGCTGATGTAGCAATGTATCGTGCTAAAAGTGATGGTAAAGGTATTTTTAAAGTTTATTCTCCAGAAATGGGTAATAAAATGCGTCGCTATCATTACTTACTTGAAGAGCTTCGTTTAGCCATTGCATGCAAAGACTTTTATTTGTCTTTTCAGCCAATTGTGCACGTAGAAGATTGCATGATTGACTATTTTGAAGCGCTCACTCGATGGAATCACCCCGTTGAAGGTATGATCTCTCCCGCTGAATTTATTCCTATTGCTGAAGAATCAAATTTAATATTAGAGTTAGGTGATTGGATTATGCTTGAGTCATGCAGACAAATGGCTGCTTGGCACAATGCAGGTATGCGTAAAGTAAAAATATCAGTGAATATTTCCGGTATTCAGTTAAAACATCGTGATATATACGATTGGATCACAAAAATCCTCAAAAGTACGGGGTTACCGGCAACGTCTTTAATGCTTGAAGTAACAGAGTCTACCTTTATTCAGGCAAGCTCTAGAATTATTGATGAGTTGAGCAAGCTAAGAGAAGACGGTGTAACTATTGCTATAGACGATTTTGGTACCGGGTTTAGCTCTTTAAGTACGCTAGCAGATTTACCCATCGATGTTATAAAAATAGATCGCTCGTTTATTACACAAGCTAACAAAAGCAAAAAATATAACGATATACTCAATACAATTAGTGAGCTTGGGCAAAGATTGGGGCTTAAAATTGTCGCAGAAGGCGTTGAAGAAATCGCCCAGTTTGAGCTTGTGAAAAAATTAGGTGTGAGCTCAGTTCAAGGTTATTTAGTCAGTCGACCTGAGTCGTCAATTAATGTAGGAAATAAAGTGTTACGTAATAATAACGCTAATTTATCTGCATCTGGCTCTAGCGCCTGGGAAATTTCTAAATAAATGTGTTGCTAGGGCGTTTACTGGACAATTTTTTAATTAAGGCATAGCTTTAGTTAAACTAATAATAAAAACGAATGTAAAGGCTTAGATAATATGCATCGAAGCTCCCTAATCAAAGAAAACCTTAATGATACCGTTAGATTGCTTTACGAGAACGCTTATTCAGGTTTACTCGTCTCTTTATTTGCCAGCGCATGTATTGCTTTTAGTTTTAATAAAGGCGGATTGTTAAGCTATAACGACAAGCTAGTTTGGTGGCTTATTATGCTGCTTGCTTTGGGGATCCGTTTTTTAGATATTCGTCTATTTTTAAAAACAAACAAAACGGCTACCCAATTAGACCTACTAAAGTTTTCAACAGGGGTTATTATAACTGCCATTATATGGTGCAGTTATGCCTTGTATTTTCACACTTCTTTTGCCCCCCTAGAAGCCACAAGTATCATAATTATATTATCCGCTCTTGGTGGTGGCTCTGCCAATGTTTTGTCAGCACATAAGCTGACCTGTTTTGCTTATGCTTTTATTCTGTTATTTCCCTACGCTTTAGTGCTAATAATGTCTGAAGACTATTACGAAAATGTACTCGGCTTTTTGGGTATTGGCTATGGCTCAATTACCTTGTTAACTCTAAATAAAGCATCTGCATTTACACAACAGGCAATACATTTAAAAAATCAAAACAGCGATTTGCTAGAAAGAATGGAGCTAAGAGTTGATGCGCGTACTAAAGAAATAATGCATTTATCAAACTCTGATTCGCTAACTCAATTATTAAATCGAAATGCATTTTTAAATGATGCAAAAAAGAGAATTAAGCATTATCCAGACCCACCTTTTGCGCTATTTTTTATAGACCTAGATGGGTTTAAGAATATAAATGACGTGATGGGTCACAAGGTAGGCGATAATGTTTTAAGAAGAACAGCGAAACGTATTTCTGACGTGTGTGCTCATAATCAGCAAAAGTGCCGCTGGGGTGGCGATGAGTTTTTAATTTTAAGTGATTTTGTATGCAAAGAAAATACATACGATTTTGCTAAAGAAATTATTGATGCAATTACGCAGGATCATCCAGAAACAGAGCACGGTGCACGGGTAGGGGCAACCATAGGTATTGCACTTTACCCAGAGCATGGTAGAGATCTGGATGCCTTAATTTTAAATGCCGATATGGCAATGTATCATCAAAAGAGAATGAATCGTGGGCAAATAAGTTTTTTTAGCGAGTCGCTTCGTTCAGAATTAGAAAGAAAGCGCCTGCTTAGCGAAGAGCTTTTAACAGCGCTCATCAACAATTGTTTTTCGTTAGTATACCAGCCCATTATTGACTCTAAAACACATGATATTTATGCGATTGAGGCGCTTATACGTTGGCAATTGAAAGGAGAAAACATTCCTCCTGACGAGTTTATACCTATTGCTGAGCAGTATGGGTTAATTTCAAAAATAGGTTTTTGGGTACTCGAAACGGCATGCCAACAAGCACTTACTTTTCAAAAATTAACTCCAGATTTATCAGTCAGTATTAATGTATCTGTAATGCAGCTTAAGGAGATAGAGTTTGCCAGTAAGGTTAAAAGCATTTTGGCGGATTTAAATTTTCCTGCTCATAAGCTTCATTTAGAAGT
>NZ_NTLW01000016.1:0-13011 GCF_002632075.1 Pseudoalteromonas sp. ESRF-bin5
ATGAGCCAGTGCAGCAAAATCTGCCACTGGCTTTTTTGCATGGAAAGGCCGTTGTTGATAAACCTGAAGACTTATATATTCCACCCGACGCACTTGAAGTTATTTTAGAAACCTTTGAGGGGCCGCTTGATTTACTTCTTTATTTAATAAAAAAACATAAGCTTGACGTACTTGAACTTTCAATATTTAGTATTACAGAACAATATGTTAGCTATGTTGAAATGATGAGCGAATTTCAATTAGAGCTTGCTGGTGAGTATTTAGTCATGGCGGCATTGTTAGCGCAAATAAAATCACGGCTGCTTCTTCCTGTTCACGAAGAGCTCGAAGAAGAGGAAGACCCTCGTGCTGAACTAATTAAACGCCTACAAGAATACGAGCAGTTTAAAAAAGCAGCTGAAAATTTGGATGATATTCCTCGTGTTGGCCGTGATATTTTCGTTGCTCATGCGGTAATGCCCATTAACGACGATACAAGCAAAAACCTACCCGAATTAGAACTCAAAGATTTAATGCTTGCCTTAAGTGACGTTATGGCGAGAGCTAAAACCTTTGAGCATCATCAAATAACAGCAGAGGTGTTATCAACCCGCGAACGCATGAGCCAAATATTACAACAGCTTTCCAAAGCAAAGAGTGCAATTGTTTTTAACGAACTTTTTAAAGCATCAGAAGGTCGCAGCGGGGTTGTCGTAAGCTTTATAGCTATACTTGAGCTTATCAAGGAAGGGCTTATCACTTGCCTGCAAGTTAATGAAGAGAGCTTAATATACGTAAGCCTCACTGAATAGCCGCTTCGAGTAAAACTGAAACACTCTCTTTAACCACTAAATTCCCCTATGTAAACCATTTATGTGCATATACGCACACAAGCTGTTTGCACATGCTATTTTACTGCGCACTTCTTTTCTATATCTTGTTGTTATCAAAACACAGGATATTAATTATGTTTAAAAACACCCCACTCTCATATGGGTTAGTTGCCATTATATTGCATTGGTTGATGGCGTTTACCGTTATTGGCTTATTTGGTTTGGGTTTATACATGGTTGAACTTACCTACTATGACAGTTGGTACAAAGGTTCTCTTGATTTACATAAAAGCATTGGAATTACGCTTGCAGCTATTTTGATTTTTAGAATTTTATGGCGTGTTTTTTCTAAACAGCCAAAACCGCTAGGTACAAATACTAAAGTCAATCAATTAGCACATACTGCCCACATAGCTATGTACATTTTATTAGCTGTGATTGTGGTAGCTGGTTATTTGATCTCAACTGCAGATGGAAGGCCCATTGAAGTTTTTACCCTGTTTAATGTGTCTGCTCTCGACTTTGTTTTTGATGATCAAGCTGATATAGCAGGAAAAGTTCATTACTACGGTGCATGTATATTAATTGGTTTTGTTGTTTTACATGCATTGGGTGCACTAAAGCACCATTTTATAGATAAAGATAAAACTTTAACAAGAATGATTACCCCATTGAAGGAAGATTAATATGAACAAACTATTACTAAATACAGCTGTATCGGCGGCTCTCGTTTTATCAGCATCGGCTGTAAATGCTGCTGAATATGTTATTGATACAAAAGGGGCACATGCTTTTGTGAACTTTAAAATAAAACATTTGGGTTACAGCTGGCTACATGGACGTTTTAATACGTTTGACGGTGAATTCAATTATGATGCAGAAAAACCTAATGCTTCACAAATAATGGTAAATATAGATACAACCAGTCTTGACTCTAACCATGCAGAGCGAGATAAGCACTTACGTGGTAAAGATTTTTTAAATGTTGATAAATACCCAACGGCTACATTTAAAAGTACTAACATTACATTTAACAACGATGATTCAGGCAAAGTAACTGGTGACTTTACATTACATGGTGTAACAAAAAGTATTACCTTTGAAATAGATAAAATAGGTGAGGGTCAAGACCCGTGGGGTGGTTACCGCGTTGGATTTGAAGGCGAAACAAGCCTTAAATTAAGTGACTATGGCATTAACTATAATTTAGGACCTGCGTCGACGCATGTTGATATTGGGTTATTTATTGAAGGTATTCGTAAATAAGCAGGGTTGTAATTATACAACTAACTTTGAAAGCGCCACATTACGTGGCGTTTTTTTCTTAGTTCATTCTTGTTTTTAGCAATGGCTTTAAATGCTCGGGCAACCACTTTGATAAGGCATTTATGTATGCATCAGTTTGTTTGATTACTTTAAGGTGTTTGTTTAGCAAAGCAATATTTTTAATCCCTTGCTCGGTTTTAGTGCAACCTATAAAACCATAGCTTAACGCAGGTGCTTCAGTTAATGGTCTTTGGGTTAAGTTATCTTGAAAGTTCATAGATTTAGCTAAATAAAAATGTTCACTTGGGTAGCCAAGTAAAATATCAATGCGTTTTAAGTTAAGCATATAGGTAAGACTTGCTAAGCTATCTCGGGTAGGGCGAATAACAATGTCAACATCGGGCGTTGAATTAATTATACTATCGATAGCTTCCCCATAAGAGCGACTCAAAGACACGCCTAATGTTAGCTTTTTCTCTTGTAGTAAATCATACAAAGACACCTCAGCGTCGTTTTTAAGCGATAGCGCATTTGCTAGCTTTTTATGTAGTGCAACAGAGGGAGATAAACCAACAGTAGAGCTCTCTTGTGTAAATACCATTTGTTGCTTTCTGTTTTCGTTTTTATAAAGAGAAAGTACGCACGCGTCATTCGTTTTATCAGAAAGGGTTTGAATTAGCTTACTTGCAGGCACCACAACACGATTGAATTTGATATGAGGTAGTTGGTCTTCGAGTAATTTTATGATTGTTTCGTCGCGGCCTTGGCCCTGATACTTACCATTTAATATATAGTAAGGTGCAAAGTCGTTGATTAACCAGTTAATTGTTTGAGCATGACAAACTGAAGTTAGAGAGCAACAAAATAAAAGAGTGAAAAGTACACGTAACATTGCAGTAACCAACGAATGTAATTGGATTATTGTTTTAACACTTAAGTATTAAAAAGTAAAATGCCAGCAACAAGGCTGGCATAATATTACGTGTTATCGCGCATGGGATTGCGATATAGCTTTGCTTAGCTAACTTTTAGCCACTTAACAAATTGACGCGCATCGCTAGCTTTTTGAAACAATGCGTTTTTTAAACCTTGTGTATCACTAAAGATAACACGATGTTTATTAACTGAAATTGATTGCACAGGATGTGCTATTTGGATCATAGATCCGTTATATTTATAAGACATAATAAAACTCACTTTATTCTTGTAATTTATTCTGCGCTATTTTTTATAGCAGATTGCAGTCAATAAATTAACGATGTTGTGTTTAGCTTCATTACAGTGTTGACGATCTTTATGACACTTTTACGATGATTGTAAAATTCATCTCGGTATTATTTAAGGGGTACTCGCCGTACAATAACTTAGCTTTCAAATATACGTTGTGCGGGGCTTACTGGATCAGGGTAAATAGGTTAACCGCAGTGGTTTCTTAAAACCAGAGAGGGAATGTAACCTAAATAAATTATGCTCGCAAGTTATTTGTATAGTTTTTGTAGTGTAGACTTTATCAACTGGGTTAAATACTTTGAATTACACCAAAAGGGAATCGTATGCATTACATAATAGTAAGTGATATTTACGGAAAAACACCGGCTTTACATGACTTTTGTAAAACATTAAACACTCAGTTCACCCTTGTTGAACCTTACAGTGGGAAAGAGCAAGCTATTGAAAGTGAAGAACTTAACTATAAAAATTTTATAAAAGCATGTGGCCACAACGTGTATACGGCAATGCTGCATAAACAATTTGATAGACTCACAGAGCCAACAATTTGCATTGCCTTTAGTGCAGGGGCTAGTGCCGCATGGCGAGCCCAGTTATTAACAAGCAATCCACATCTTAAAAAAGTGGTTGGTTTTTATCCATCACAAATACGAAACTACTTAGATTTAGACGCAAGTGTACCCTGTGAGTTTATTTTTCCTTACGATGAGGTGCACTTTGATGTTACTGCTGTTATTAATGAGCTTAATAAAAAACAAAACGTAATTTGCAAACCAACAGATTATTGTCATGGATTTATGAATAAGCGTTCTTTAAATTATAATGAACAGGCTTATCAATACTTTTGTAACTATTTAACTTCAAATGATTTTTAGCATCTTGGTGATAGACGCCTAATTTTAAAATCAATACAGCTCAAAGTGTGTTTATTAATTTTTTAGTCACGTTTGGAAAGTCAGTGCGGTTTTTATACTCTGCATATAAAGAAGTAAAAATACTACTACGTGAGAGTTTATCTAGGTCTTTGATAAACGTTTTAGCACTTGAACGTGCTGTTCTACAGCATAGTTGATAGGCTTTTATTATTTCAGCAAGGGTTTGACCTTGCTGGTGAAGTGCTAAATCGGCTTCAACAAAAAATGCAGCGCCTGTCCAATACACACGTTGCTGTGCACCTTGATTCCACATATCTGCAGAAAGCTCACTTAAGGGCTGCGACTTGGTTTTGCTTTGTAGTCTGCCTCTATTAAACCCAGCATCTAATCGTTGAACAAATTGCGCTTGGGTTATTACACCGCTGTCTCGCATAATTACGTTTTGCATATAACTAGCAAACCCTTCACTTAACCAAAAAGCAGAGTAGGGGAAAAGCGGCAAATATAAATGCGATAGCTCGTGATATAGGGTCCAGTCTTTAGTAAATGCATTTAAACTTGCGTATCTATCAATATGAAGTTCAATCCCATCGGGATTGCTCCGCTTTACCGTTGCCCATGGTACAGGCTCAAATGCAAAATATTGCGGCTTTAAATAAATAGGCAAGGTAGTTTGCTTTAAAGGCCCAAGCGTATTTTCAGTTTTTTTTACACTCTGATCAATCCAGGTAGAAACAACTTGCTGGCCATTTTTAGACAGCGAGTCTAGCTTGTGTATGTCAACCTCAAGAGCGTAGATGTTTAAAGAGCATAAAAATAGCAACGTCCACAATAATTTCATTAAAACCCCTCTATATTTAAAAATTAATACGAACCGTACACGCTATAAGACCATCCTTTTAACTACATAAGCACATCGTATTTGTTATTTTTTAAACTGATACCAACTATAAAAAGGCAATTAAAGACACGCCTTAATTAACATGGTTTAATCGACCATATACATTGATTTATAGGCTTTAATGATGCAATACCAACATATAAAAATGCCAGAACAAGGGCAATATATAACGGTAGATGAGCAAGGGCAGTGGGTTATTCCTTCAGAGCCTGTTATTGCCTATATTAATGGCGATGGAGTTGGGCAAGATGTTATGCCCGTTATGAGAAATATTGTAGATTGCGCTATTAAACACTGTTACAAAAACAAGCGAAAAATACATTGGATGCAAGTGTTTAATGGTCAGCAAGCAGCCAAGCTTTACGACGGTGATTGGTTTCCACAAGAAACAATACAAGCAGTAAGAGCCTGTAAAATAGCAATAAAAGGGCCATTAACTACGCCTTTGGGCGGAGGGTTCCGCTCTTTAAATGTTGCTTTACGCCAAGAAATGGATTTATTTGTAAATATGCGCACTATCAGAGGGTTTAGTGCTTTGCCTTCTCCTTTAAAAAATCCTTTTTTAACCAACATTACGGTTCTTCGTGATAGCAGCGAAGATGTATATTCGGGCATTGAGTGGCAAGCAGGCAGCATTGAAAGTGAAAAAATGCTCGACTTTTTATGTGAAGAAATGGGGGTAACACGTCTTCGGTTTTCACAAGATTGCGGCATAGGTATAAAAAATATATCCAAAGAAGGCTCTGAGCGATTAACACGTTTCGCTCTTAATTTTGCCCTTAATAACAATCGAGATTCTGTCACTTTTGTTCATAAAGGCAATGTGCTTAAGTTTACAGATGGCGCATTTAAACGTTGGGGCTTTGCACTCGCCAAAAAGGAATTTAATGCTATTGAACACGAAAATGGCCGCTGGCTGAAAATTGAGCGTGCTGGGCAGTCGCCTTTAATAATTAAAGAAGTCATTGCCGATAACATGCTGCAACAATGTTTAATGAACCCTGAGCAGTTTGATGTAGTGGCAACTACGAATCAAAATGGGGACTTTTTAGCCGATATGCTCAGCGCTCAAGTGGGCGGTGTGGGTATTATGCCTGCTGCAAACTTGAATAATGATGTGGCTTTTTTTGAACCTACTCATGGTACATTTGAGCGAATTGCAGGGCAAAACAAAGCGAATCCAAGCAGCAGTATTTTGAGCGCAGTACTCATGCTTAAATTTATGAAATGGGATGAGGCTGCATTAACTATTGAAAATGCTCTAGAAAACACATTAGCAAGTGGGTATGTTACTTTTGATTTAACCCAGCAAGGCATTGATACTTCAAAAACTCATAACTCGACAACCTTAAGCTGCACAGACTTTGCAGATAAAGTTATCGAGCACTTTTAAACACATTCATTATTAAGCTGCTGAGGCAGTTTTAACTGTATGTACGCATGGGCGATTAGTTAACTGTGCGGCACGATGGTAGATGTCGTGTGCATTTGGTTCATCGCATTGTGTACCACTAAGCGTATCCATTAAAGCAACAACAATGATTGCAGGAACCTGGCAGCAATATTCATCAAGTACCGCTTCAGTTGTTTGCGCATCCACATGACAGTGCGGATGGTTTTGCAGTTGGTAAGCGTTCAATAGAGTTTGTACTTCAAGTACATCGTTTGGTTGGTGCTTAGTTTTACGACAAGTACACCCAAACTCATCAACTAATGTTGCCAGTGTTTGGTAAACATCTGTTGTTTGTAATGTTGCTTTAGAACATAACTGCTCTTCAATGAACTGATGTAAGTTAGCGTCGATGAATAACCCGTCTTGGCGTGTGAAAGAAGCTGTTGTCATAATAATTACTCTTAGTTTGTTGGCTTAACTTCACTCTAGCGCTAACTGTATTATTAATGAAATTGTTGTTTTCAATAACTGACATTGATTAAATCAATATTAAGTTTTATTCATTTAATTTACGCTAAATTTATCGGCTTCTTTTTTATTTAATTTGGTGCAAAAAATAAATAAATGCACAAAAGTGGTACAAATTTCAGAAGAAGGAGTATAGGGTTATTTGTTAAGTTATTGAATTAATTTAAAATAAAAAACATGGTATCGGCTTTGCTAATTGTTAATGAGTAAGGTTACTCCCCTTGCTAAGACTTATACGACTCCAAAGCAAAACATCGAGACACTCACTTTATTAAAGTGAGTGTCTCGATGTTCTATTTATTGAAAAATTAGTTTTTAAACGTTGTGTTTTTCTTACCTCTCACCAAGCCCGTCATTTTTAGTATGTATTTACTAGCAAATTGAATGTGTGCTTTTAGATTTTTTCAGTATTATCCGAGGCACGTTACAGATATTTTAAAATTTACCTATCTGCTACTGTTTTAGCGAACTCAAGCATTTCGCGGCGTAACCATTGATGCGCTGGCGCATGGTGAAGCAGTGGGCTCCATATCATTTTTACCTCAATAGGCACTATTTGAAACGGGGGGGGACTTATTACTAAGTTAGTATGTGTTGTTAATAGCTTAGCTTGCCTTCGTGGTAATGTTGCCACCAGTTGCTCTGATTGGCAAAGTAAACTGGCAATCATGTAGTGGCGGGTAAATACCCTAATTTTACGTGTTTGCTCTAACTGCCAGAGTGCTTCATCTACCCAGCCTAATTTTTGTTTACCTGACTTATTAGTTACTGCGGCTTCAGGGCCCCAACCAGCCCGGTTCACCCAAATATGTTCTTTTTTGAGGTAATCATCGAGTGTGGCGTTTTGTAAAAAAGTATTTTTGGGGTGTGTTAAACAGCAGTAGTTATCGCGCCATACTGTGGCTTGGTGAAACGATCGCGGTAATCCGTTAAAACGATTAATAGCAAGGTCTATGGTGCCTTTTTCCATGTCTTGTAGGTTAACATCGCTTGGGCTTAAAACGTCAAAATTAATACCCGGATTTTTATTTAATTGCGCTGTTATAAATGGCGCAATTAACGTTGACTCTAAGTAGTCGTTTGCCATTATTCTAAAGGTTATTTCAGCCGTAGCGGGGTTGAATTGCTCACTAGGTTGAGTAATTGCTTCAGCCATTTTTAATAATGATTCTATTTCGGGTTTAAGCAGGAGTGCTTTAGCTGTTGGGGTCATTGACCCTGCAGCGCGAACAAGAAGCGGATCTTCAAATAAGTCGCGTAATCGCTTTAATGCATTACTCATTGCCGGTTGTGTTAGCGCTAATTTATTGGCGGCTTTAGACACACTTTTTTCGTCTATAAGCACGTTTAAATAGACGAGAAGGTTGAGATCGACGTTACGTATATTCATTAGATCAATCTTATTTATTTGCTGTATTAATTATCTAAATTAAAGCCTGCTTGCTAAGGTGTAAACAATTAATAAAAAATAACCGCCATAACGAATAAAAATATAAGTGTTGTTAACATGCCAAATACGTTAATCGATGATTCAAATAATGCTCTTCAAAAGGTGATCGCAACTAAGCTTGCACGTTCAGTATTTGCAGGGTTTGATGCGATGTTTGCTGAGTTTTTAAATATAACACTTGGTGCACAAAGCCGGTTTGAGCAGCGCCAATATCATGATGTACAACGTGCAATGCGCGATCGGTTACAAGTTTATGAGCGTCAAGTAAAAAATGTGAGTGAAGCGGTTAAAATAATTGCTTATCAAGAACTAGACTGCCCACACACATGGCAACTAGCTAAAAATATTTATGGGGATATGGTTGAGCACCATGAGAATAAACCCATTGCGCATACTTTCTTTAATTCAACATTTGGTGCTATTTGGGACGATAAAAAAATTCGTACAGTGCATTTATTTGTATTAAAAGCCAAATACCGAAGTGAACCACGCTCATTTGAAAGTTTAGTAAGTAGAATATCGCTTCAAAATGGGTTTGAAACCGCAATTTCACAGCTTATTACTACGCAAATGTTTAGAGTTCCGTTTTGCCAATTAAATGCCGATTTAAAGCGTTTACAGCAAACCCTAATGCAAGGTGCTAAGCATCAATGTAAGCAGGTCTATGAACTGATAAATTTAAACGACGGGTTTATTGAATACGCAAACTCGTTATTTTTTAGAAATAAAGCCTGTTATTTGATTGGCCGTTGTATCGCTAAAAATGGCGATAACATGCCGTTTGCTATTTCTATTTTAAACACCGAAAAAGGCTTAAGAATAGATGCGGTTATGATGGGCGCCGATCAATTAAGCTTGTTATTTGGCTTTGCCCGTACATATTTTATGGTAGATACAGACCAACCCGCGCGTTATGTTGATTACCTTAGTGTACTTATGCCGCATAAAAAGCGTTTTGAATTATTTAACGCTATTGGCTTTATTAAACACGCTAAAACCGAGTTTTACCGTTACAAGGTTGATACCACTAAAAATAGCCCCGCAAGTTTTAAATATATAAACGCACCAGGTACACCTGGCATGGTAATGCTGGTATTTACTATTGAAGGCTCAGATTACGTATATAAAGTAATAAAAGATAAATTTAGTGCACCAAAAACCGCAACTAAAGCACAAGTAAAAGAAAAATATAACTTTGTAAAGCAAGCCGACCGAGTAGGGCGATTGGTAGATACACACGAGTTTAGGTATTTAGCGTTTGATTTGAGCCGCTTTAGTGAAGAACTATTAACGCAGATGAAAACACACATTGATAGCAGTTTAGTTATATCGGGCAAGGCACTTATTTTAAAACATGTGTATGTTGAACGAAAAATGACACCTCTTAATTTATATATTAACCACTGCGATAAACACGCATTGGACCATGTGATGCTTGATTATGGAAAAGCAATTAAAGATTTAGCTGGGGCGAATATATTTCCAGGTGACATGCTAATGAAAAACTTTGGCGTTACTCGCTGGGGGCGAGTTGTGTTTTACGACTTTGATGAGATTTGCCCACTAACTCAGTGTAATTTTAGAGATGTACCTCAAACACAAAATGCATTAGAGGAGTTAAGTAGTCATTCTTATTTTGATATTGATGAAAACGATATATTTCCCAGCCAATTTAAGGTTTTTTTTAGCGCAAATGCTCATGCACTTGAGTGTTTTAACACCCACCACAGTGACTTATTTACAACAACCTATTGGCAACAGTGCCAGCAGCAAATACAAAATGGTTTTTTACCTGATGTTTACCCGTACAAGCAAAGCTGGCGGTTTAAATAGAAATAATTACCCCCATGTTTAAAGTACAACTTTAGTTAAAGCAAAGGAGTGGTAATGAAATATATTTCCCATGAAAGCGGAAACCTTGCCTTTAGTAATACCCGTAAACCGCATCTAAAAAATCATGAAGTGCTTGTTAAAGTGGCTGCAATTGGCGTGAATCGTGCTGATTGTATGCAACGCCAAGGTAAGTACCCAGCCCCAAAAGGTGACAGCCCAATTTTAGGTTTAGAGTGTGCAGGCACTGTGGTAGAGCTGGGTAACGAAGTTGATAAAAGCTGGCTCGATAAACGCATTTTTACACTGTGTGCAGGTGGCGCTTATAGCGAATATGTTGCCGTAGATGCTAAACAATTAATTGAACTACCCGATGATGTAACTATGGTTGAAGGTGCAGCCATAAGCGAGGTGTATTTAACTGCTTTTGGTGCATTATTTGAGCTTGGCAAACTACAACATGGGCAAACGGCATTGATACATGCAGGGGCCAGTGGCGTAGGTGGTGCCGCTATTCAAATGGCAAAAAGTGCAGGGGCAACTGTTGTTATAACCGCAGGTTCTGATGAAAAATGCCAGCACGCAAAGTCGCTGGGAGCAGATCATACAATTAACTACAAAAACACAGACTTTGTAGATTACATGCAAAGCCGTAATTTAACCGCTAATGTAATTGTTGATCCCGTTGCAGGCAGTTATTTAAACAAAAATGCCCAAGTTGCTGCCATGGATTGCCAAATAATTATGCTTGCCTTTTTAGATGGGCGTTTTGCTGAGGTTGATTTTGCAGCCCTTTTACGTAAAAGGATTTCGTTTCATGCGTCAACCCTTCGTAACCGCAGTATTGATTTTAAACGCCAACTAAGAGATGACTTAGTAGAACGCTTTTACAACGACATAGCATCTAAAAACTATGACTTTAATGTGTACAAAACGTTGCCATGGACACAGGCTCAAGAGGCACATGCAATATTAGAGCGCAACGAAAACGCGGGTAAAGTCGTATTGCTTGTAGAATAACGCTTTATTTTACACGTTATGCCCATATAATTCAGTCATACACACGTTATTATAAAACCAAGGTTAAAAATGAATCCAATAATTGCAATTTTAAAAGAACATAATGTAAGTGATGAAAAAGTAAAAGCGTTATTCGAGGCGTTTACACAAAACCCAATGATGGCTATGGCGCTTGTACAGGAGCTTGGCATACCGCCTGAAAAGCTTCAGCAATTAATGGCTGTTGTTATGACACAACCTCACTTAATCAAAGAGGCTACCGATGAGTTAGGTTTAGACTTTGAAAAAGTAAAAGAAGCGAAAGAAAAGCTTAATCAGTAATAAGGTCTAAGTATTTGTTAAAAAGAAGCATAAGCTTACGTTTATGCTTCTTTTTTTGTACATAAATTTTGCTGCTTATTCTTTTGGAAGAAGAACAGTGTCAATTACATGGATTACGCCATTACTTGCTTTAACATCTGGCATCATCACGTTAGCGTCGTTTACCATCACACCCATGTTTGTTTTAATCATTACCGACTGCCCCTGGAGTGTTTTGGCACTATCTAACTTAGCCACCTCTTTTGCCATTATTTTTCCAGCGACAACATGGTAGGTTAGCACTGCTGTTAACTTCTCTTTGTTTTCTGGCTTTAACAGCATCTCAACGGTACCGTCAGGTAACTTTGAGAAAGCGGCATCAGTTGGTGCAAAAATAGTGAATGGTCCTTTGCCTTTTAGAGTATCAACTAAACCGGCTGCTTTTACGGCTGCAACAAGTGTTGTGAACGAGCCATTTTCAACCGCAACATCAATCACATCTTTCTTCATGCCATGATGGTTGGCTTGCGCAGAAAATGAAAACCCTATGCTTGCGGCGGTAATTAAAATTGCGGTGGTTATCTGAATCGCCCCGTGTTTGCCAGAGACTCAATAACTTGAGAAACTGGAACTATGAAAAAATCAAATCGCTATACATCAGAATTTCGTGAACGTGCAATTAGGCTTGTTACCACACAACAGCATGAATACCCCTCTCTTTGGGCTGCGCTAGTATCGATTTCAGATAAACTGGGATGTACACCAGAAACACTTAGAGCATGGGTCAAGAAGTCTCAAGCTCAACCGTCTAAACCATCTTCTAACACTCAATCAACTGAAGAACGACTTGCCGCCTTAGAGCGCGAGAATAAAGAGCTCAAGCGAACGAATGATATCCTGAGGCAAGCTGCCGCTTTTTTCGCCCAAGCGGAGCTCGACCGCAAACAGAAGTAATAGTGGATTTTATTGATGCTTGCCGAGAGCATTACGGTGTCGAGTCAATTTGCAAGGAATTGCCGATTGCACCATCAACGTATTATTCTCATAAACAGATACAAAGAGAGCCTGAGCGACTGTCTAACCGCAAAAAGCGTGATGCTGAGCTGCTGATACTCATTCGCGAAGTGTGGGAGGATAATATGTCAGTTTATGGTGCAAGAAAAATATGGAAGCAGCTACAGCTTGACGACCATCAAGTCGCCCGCTGTACAGTCGAACGATTGATGCGAGTTATGGGAATTCAAGGTGTTCGTCGGGGTAAAGCACATAAGACAACGATACCTGACGAGCAACAAGATAAGCCACTTGATTTAGTTAATCGTCAATTTACTGCTGAGCAGCCAAATCAACTTTGGGTAGCTGACATCACCTATGTTGCCACATGGAGTGGGTTTGTTTATGTCGCT
>NZ_NTLW01000046.1:0-27555 GCF_002632075.1 Pseudoalteromonas sp. ESRF-bin5
CGCATTTATCTTTTAAACTAGCTAGGTACTGCTCTTGATAACCTAGTTGTTGAAACTCTGCAATGCATGCTCGGTAAAAAGCTTCTCGCTCTCGCTCTGTTTGACTGAGTTCTTCCGACTCTTCGATAGTTTTATCTGTCATTTTATTATTTTGTAAATCCGTTTTTATTATTTACAGCACCTAAAGAAATTAGGCCGTTTAAAATTTGGCCATAGTGTAGCTAATAAAGTTACAAAAATACAACATAATGTTTAAAAGTTACCCATTAATTTGTTATATACACATAAAATTTTTCATATAGATAATGACTAACTATCAACAGCTTAAAATGTGCATCTTCGCCTCATTAATTCGCCAGAATACGGGTTTAAATACTTACGGTAATAACAAATAAAATCTACATGGCATAAACTTCCCTATCGCGGGAAAATCAGATCTGTTAACACTAATGTTAGCTGCTTAATATAAATTAATTACCTCAAGTTAAGAGCGAGCCGGCATACTAATTTTTTAAAACAAAAACGCCGCAATTAAGCGGCGTTTCAAGGTGTTATTTTCGTTAAGCTTAGTCAGCTTGCGGACGCATATGCGGGAATAAAATAACATCTTTAATTGTAGATGAGTCAGTAAATAACATTACTAATCGGTCAATACCAATACCCTCACCAGCAGTAGGCGGTAAACCGTACTCTAGTGCGCGTATGTAATCTTCATCGTAATGCATTGCCTCATCATCGCCTGCGTCTTTTTCTTCAACTTGGCG
This sequence comes from Pseudoalteromonas sp. ESRF-bin5, assembly GCF_002632075.1. Classification (NCBI taxonomy): domain Bacteria; kingdom Pseudomonadati; phylum Pseudomonadota; class Gammaproteobacteria; order Alteromonadales; family Pseudoalteromonadaceae; genus Pseudoalteromonas; species Pseudoalteromonas sp. ESRF-bin5. The sequence goes on from NZ_NTLW01000046.1 coordinate 765, forward strand.
AGTAAAGCGTTCTGCTTGGTCTTGTGCATCGTTAAGCTCCGAGAAACCATTTGCAAGCTCACGTCCGCCAACAAAAAATTCAAAGCGGTCGGTAACAAATGCATTGTCGTCGTTACGACGTGCAAGCGGCGACACTTCCCATGGGTAACCTGTAATAAATGTAGGTTGGATAAGCATGTGCTCAGCCGTTTCTTCAAATATTTCACATAAAAACTTGCCTGGGCCCCAAACACAGTTTTCAGGAATTTTAACGTGCACTTGTTTCGCGTACGCTTTTAATTCTTCAAAGTGATTTTCTGGGTCATTAAATACCGCAGCATCAAACTCAGGGTTATATTTTAAGATAGCATCAGCCATGCTTAGGCGCTCAAACGGCTTACCAAAGTCGTACTCTACTGAGTCGATTACTTCGCCGTTTTCATCTTTCGTTGTATTAACAACAATTGGGCTGCCTAAAACGTTTGTTGCAACGGTACGTAGCATGTCTTCGGTAATGTTCATCAGATCGATGTAATCGGCGTATGCTTGGTAGAACTCAATCATAGTGAATTCTGGGTTGTGACGCGTTGATAACCCTTCGTTACGGAAGTTACGGTTAATTTCAAATACGCGGTCAAAACCACCTACCACTAAACGCTTTAAGTAAAGCTCTGGCGCTATACGTAAATACATGTCGATATCAAGCGCGTTATGATGAGTCACAAATGGACGCGCAGACGCACCGCCAGGAATAACCTGCAGCATTGGCGTTTCTACTTCCATAAAGTCACGATCTGCTAAGAAACGACGAATACCTTCAACTACTTGTGAACGAATACGGAACGTTTCGCGCGTTGCTTCGTTAGTAATTAAATCAACATAACGTTGGCGGTATTTTGTTTCTTGGTCTGAAAGACCATGAAATTTTTCTGGTAATGGGCGTAGTGACTTAGTAAGTAATTCGTACTCGGCCATATCTACATATAAATCGCCTTTGCCTGATTTATTAAGTGGACCTTTAACACCGATAATATCGCCAATATCAAGCTGACCATATTTTGCTTTTAAGTCTTTTTGTACGTCTTTTGATGCGTAAACTTGTACACGGCCTTTCATGTCTTGAATAGACATAAATGGACCACGCTTAGCAAGAATACGACCAGCAATTGATACTACGTGCTGTAGCTCAATTAATTCTTCTTTTGTTTTATCACCAAACTCAGCTTGCAAATCAGCCGTGTAATGTTCACGACGGAATTGGTTTGGATGACCGTTGGCTGGGCAATTTTCGCGAATAGCATCTAACTTGCCGCGACGCTCAGCGATTAACTTGTTTTCGTCTTGGATTTTATCAGTCATTTTTTAGCTCTTTATTAGCTTGGTGGTTATAGGCCAGATTTAAGGCTGGCTTCAATAAATTTGTCTAGGTTACCGTCAAGTACCGATTGGGTATTGCGGTTTTCAACGCCGGTGCGTAAATCTTTAATACGCGAGTCATCAAGAACGTATGAACGAATTTGACTGCCCCAACCAATATCTGATTTTGCATCTTCTTGCGTTTGTTTTTCAGCATTTTGCTGCTGTAGCTCAAGCTCAAATAATTTAGCTTTTAATTGCTTCATTGCTTGGGCTTTATTTTTATGCTGCGAACGCTCGTTTTGACATTGCACTACCGTGTTTGTAGGCACGTGAGTAATACGTACTGCCGATTCGGTGGTGTTAACGTGCTGACCACCTGCGCCCGATGCACGGTACACGTCTATACGTAAGTCAGACGGATTAATATCAATTTCAATGTTGTCGTCTATCTCTGGGTATACAAACGCAGAGGCAAACGATGTATGACGACGGCCACTTGAGTCAAATGGGCTTTTACGAACTAAACGGTGTACGCCTGTTTCTGTACGTAACCAACCGTAAGCATATTCACCAACAAAGCGAACTGTTGCGCCTTTTATTCCGGCTACATCGCCATCGGTTGCTTCTACTAGCTCAACTTTAAAGCCTTTTGCTTCGCCCCAGCGTAGGTACATGCGAAGTAACATGTTACACCAGTCTTGAGCTTCAGTGCCGCCTGAACCTGATTGTAAATCAAGGTATGCATCATTTGCATCGTGCGTGCCCGAAAACATACGACGAAACTCTAAACCTTCTAATTGCTCGTTTAGGCCTTCAAGTTCTGCATTTGCTTCGTCAAAGGTGTCTTCGTCTTCCGCTTCTATTGCAAGCTCAAGCAAGCCTTCAACGTCATCAGCGCCAGCAACTAAGTTGTCGATTGTTTCAACAACCGCCTCTAATGCTGACTTTTCACGGCCAAGTGCCTGTGCGCGTTCAGGTTCATTCCATACAGCTGAATCTTCAAGTTCGGCGTTAACTTCTTCTAGGCGCTCTTGTTTAAGAGCGTAGTCAAAGGTACCCCCGAAGCAGTTCAGTACGATCGCGAATTTCCTTGATTTGATTAATCACAGGATTCACTTCAAACATGTACATTACTCCAAAATGGCTAGATTATTACGGCCCGACTTGAGGAATATCCGCAATAAATTATCGTCAAATGATAAAAACGCCCGATTTTAACAAAAAATCGCGCGCTTTATTAGCCTTTTATGCATGTATTGTGCATATTTTTTAGTGCACTTTTTCAAGCTCTCGTACAATTAGCTGCAAGCTAAATTTACCTCTAAACTCGTTTATATCAAGTTGATAAGCCACTTTAACAAAGCGTGCTTCGGTATCTGGCCACTCTTTTACGTCTATACCAAAAGCAATAGCGTCAACTAATCGCCCTGATTGATGTTTAAGCACCAGTTTTAAATGCTTTTCACCAACAATACGTTGCTGAATTAATTCAAAGGTATGTTCAAACACAGGCTCTGGAAATTGCTGCCCCCATGGGCCTGATTGCTTTAATAGTTGGGCAAACTCCATGGTAAAGCAGTCGTTTGGCAGCTCGCCGTCGGTAAATACAATACAACGCTTACTTTCTTCGCTTAATTGCGCACTGACTGCGGCATCAAACGCTTTTTTAAAGTCGTTAAAATTTTGCTCGTCTATGCTTAACCCCGCAGCCATTGCGTGGCCACCAAACTTATTTATTAAATGGGGCGTGGCGGTATTTAACCCTTCGAGTAGGTCACGCATATGCAGCCCTTCAATAGAGCGGCACGAGCCTTTAATTTCGCCATTTTCACCACCCGCAAAAATAACGGTTGGGCGGTGGTACTTTTCTTTTAAACGGCCAGCCAAAATACCAATTACGCCTTGGTGCCAGTCATCTTGAAACAAACAAATAGCATCAGGAATGTTATCGTCGGTAAAGGCGAGCCTATCAAGCACGGCTTGCGCTTCAGCTTGCATACCTTGCTCTATTTCACGCCTTGCATGGTTTAAGCTGTCGAGTTCGCTTGCGATACGCCTTGCTTGGTTTATATCGTTACTCAGTAAACACGCTATGCCCAAACTCATGTCGTCTAGTCGCCCTGCTGCGTTTAAACGTGGCGCAAGTGAAAAACCAAAATCGCTGGCGCTTAAACGCGCTGCATTTCTGTTGGCCACTTCAATAAGTGCTGTAATACCTGGGCGTGTTTTACCACTGCGAATACGCGCTAAGCCTTGGTGTACTAATGTTCGGTTATTTGCATCAAGTGCAACTACATCAGCGACTGTGCCCAGTGCAACTATGTCTAATAAGTTTGCTAAGTTAGGCGGTGTTTGTTGCGTAAAGTAACCTTGTTCGCGCATTAGGCTTCTTAGTGCAATTAATAAGTAAAACGCAACGCCTACACCAGCAATAGACTTTGACGGAAAGTTACATTCGTGTCTGTTTGGATTTACAATGGCATCGGCATTGGGAAGCTGTTCACCTTGTAAATGGTGATCTGTAACCAACACTTTTATACCTACCGATTTTAAAATATCAATACCGGCAATACAGGATATACCGTTATCTACGGTGATCACTAAATCGGGCTTTATTTGTACTATTTGCTCGGCCAGTGCGGGGCTTAAGCCATAACCTAAGCTAAAGCGGTCTGGAATGAGGTAATCTAAATTTTGAAAACCAAACATTTGCAACCCCTGCATTAAGGTTGCAGTACTGGTTGCGCCATCGGCATCAAAGTCGCCCACAATTAAAATGTGGCTTTGCGCCTTAAGCGCATCGACTAGTAATGCACTTGCTTTGTCGATGTCTTTAAACAATTTATAATCGTGAAGCGTAGCAACACCGTTATCGAGCTCTTGGGCATCAACCACACGACGAGTCGCGTAAATTTGTTTTATTACCGGATGCAAATGACTCGGTAAGTGCGAGTCGTTAACGTTTTCGCGCGCAATGATCAGTTTTTTCATGCAGTTTTTTTAACTTATTAAATCGTATTAAAAAGACAAAAAAAGGCCATTAAGGCCTTTTTGTAAACGTAAACACGTTATTAAGATGCTTTATTAGCATCTAACGCTGCTTTTAATGCAGCAGCAGGTTGGTAACCTGGGATCATTGTGCCATCGTCTAAAATAATGGCTGGCGTGCCACTAATACCAAAGCTTTGGCCTAGCTGGTAGTGTTCAGCAATGGGTGCACTACAACCTGCAACTGCCGTGGTACTCTCACCAGCTTTAGCTTCTGTTAACGCCTCTTGTTGATCTTTTGCACACCATACATTCATTAAATCTGCATAGCCTGAACCTTGTAGGCCACCACGCGGAAACGCTAAGTACTTAACGGTAATACCCGCATCAAGTAAATCGTTTAGCTCACGGTGTAATTTACGACAATAACCACAGCTAATATCGGTAAATACAGTGATGCTGTGTTTTTCGTTTGGTGCTTTGTACACAATCATCGACTCTTCGTATTCTGTAATACCTTCAGCACGCACGCTATTTAAAGCTTGTTCTGTTAGGTTATTACGGTTGTCTAAATCGATTAACGTGCCTTGCATTAAAAACTGACCGTCTGGGCTTGCGTATAACACGCCTTTATTTGTAATTAGCTCTTTTAAACCAGCTACTGGGCTTGGATTTATTTGCTTAACCGTAACGCCAAGTGCCGCAAACTTAGTAACAATAGGATCATTAGCATTTGGCGTTACTGCAACGTCATTTGCCAATGCACTCATACTTGTGCACAACATGGCACCTGCTAACATTAATTTTTTCATAACTTCTCTCTATCCTAAAAATACTTAATATATTGACCGGCTTAATACTATTTAATTTCAAATTAAGCGCGCGGATGATGCTGCGCGTGTACCGATTTTAACCGTTCATTAGCAACATGAGTATAAATTTGCGTTGTTGATAGGTCGCTGTGTCCCAGCATCATTTGCACAACACGTAAATCGGCCCCATGATTTAATAAATGCGTAGCAAATGCATGGCGCAATGTGTGGGGTGATAATGGCGATTCAACCGATGCCAAAATAGCATAGTGTTTGATTCTATGCCAAAAGGTTTGTCGAGTCATGCCCACACCACGCTTTGACGGAAATACAAAGTCGGTGGCGTGTTTGATCATTTGTGCGCGGCCCACTTTTAAAAAAAGCTCAAGCCAATGCATGGCTTCTTCGCCCAGCGGCACTAAACGTTCTTTGTTGCCTTTACCTTTTACAAACACAACCGCTTGGCGTAAGTTAATTTGCTCCATACGTAGCCCAACCAACTCACTGACACGCAGGCCTGTGGCATAAAGCAATTCAAGCATGGCTTTGTCTCGTAACCCCATGGGTTCTTCAGTATTGGGGGCGTTAAGAAGCGCTTCTACTTCAGTTTCAGAAAGTGTTTTAGGTAACGATTGCCCCGCTTTGGGTTGGGCAATATTTAGCATTGGTGTGTCGGTAATCATTTTTTCACGCACAAAGTACTGATAAAACCGTTTTAGCGCACTGATACTTCTCGCTGTACTGCGCGGCTTTAGGCCTAAATCAACCCGATGCGCTAAGTAGCTTTCAATGTCGTGCCCTGTTACCGTCATTAAGTTTTCGCCTTTTAAAAACTGGCAAAACTTATCTAAATCGCTTCGGTAAGCACTTAATGTGTTTTCGCTTACACCTTGCTCTAAATAAAGGCTATCTAAAAAGGTTTCTAGGTAGTCGCTATTGGTGCTCATACTGCTTTTATTTTCTGAAAAATCGTCAGATAGCGTTGTCACATTATGCTCTCATGCTTTGCTAAGGTATCAATTAAAAATACCTTACGGTAAACTTGAGCCTATCATATCAGGCAATTACACAGTGATAAATACGATGCAAATTGGTTTATTTTTTGGCTCTACTACGTGCTACACCGAAATGGCAGCAGAAAAAATACGTGACCTTATTGGTGACGATATAGTTAGCCTTCACAATATTAAAGACGAACCACTAAAAAATGCAGAGCAGTACGACTTTATCATCTTTGGTATTTCAACATGGGACTTTGGCGAAATACAAGAAGACTGGGAGTCTAAATGGGACGACATAAAAGACGTAAACCTAAATGGTAAAACCATTGCTTTATTTGGCATGGGCGACCAACAAGGTTACGGACAGTGGTTTCAAGACGCTCTAGGTATGCTGCACGACGAAATAAACACACAAACATTTACACAACTTGGCTTTTGGCCGAACGACAGCAGCTACGAGTTTGAAGCCTCAAAGGCACTCACCCCAGATGGCAAACAGTTTGTAGGGCTCGCCCTTGACGAAGACAGCCAGTACGAGCTGAGCGATGAGCGCATAGCCAGCTGGGTTGAGCAAGTAATGACCGAGTACGGCGAAACGCTTTAACTGCTTAAGCGTAATACTTGCCACGCTATATAACAGCGATTTAACACATTACCAATATTGTTTATGGTAAAAAGCCAAACACGCTTAGGTGTTTGGCTTTAGTAATAATGCACATCGCTAAATTTAACGAATAGGTTTAAAAGTTACGAATATCTACATTTGAGCTATTAAATTCAAACATATTTATTTTTCCACATTGTGCCACATGGTTAGTGCTGGCAAAGGGTGTATTGGCTTGGTTTATATCGCTTTCCCAGCCTTGGCCATTTTTAACAAATGCTTTTACCTCAAACCACCCATTTACTGCTTTGCTGCAATCCATGTCTACATCTAGCATCCAATAGTGTTCGCCCCAAATATTAAGCGGCGTAACGCCAAAGCCGTCGTTAGTTACTGTTTTTTGGGCACCATATGTACTTGGCCACACGTTTGTAGTCCAATCGGCTGAGGTACCTTCTGCCTGGGCGCTTTGCCCGCTTTCAATACCGTACCAATCTAGATAGTTATCGTTTACTTTCCATGGGCTTGTAGTGGCATTTTTTAAATTGTTATGACGAATAGGCATCGCACATTCCACATTAGTTGTTTGACAGTTTCTACCTAAATTTGTATTTGCATAGGTATGATCTATTCCGCCGCGTACAAACATGTCTTGCCCACTTTGAGTTTGTGCGTTAATAAAAATGACGGTACGCTGCCAATCACCACTCGGATTTGAAGTCGAACCTTGTGATAACTTAGCGTTTTTATGAATTGCCATCGCATCCCAAGGTGCCACATTTAGATCAATAGTGCCGTTACTATTAACTGTAATAACCTCACCGCTACAACTTTTAGCATCGCCCGATAGTTCACCTTTTAATACATTACAATATTGGCCAGGCGCCATGTCTGTTTGCACAGTGGCATTGAGCGCTGCGTCTTCTTTGTTAATGGCCATATGACCTGAGCTACCGCGGCCAAATGAAATCTGATTATTAGTGTTATCCCACCAATTTGTCACAGCCCAGTTGTCGGCGGTGTTATTTCTAAAATCGACGCCACCCGCTATGTATGACCAACGATGTTCACATTTCCAATTGCTTGCAAAACATTCTAAATTACCACTGTTATGAACGGGAACACTCGGCCCGCCCGCATCGGTATCACCATGGAAATCGTAACTCGACATTACTTTTGGATAGCCATACGGATACGCCAACATAAATACGTTAGCTAGGTCGTATAAGCGGCCATCTTCAAAGGTAATTACGTTACCCGCACCACCATGCCCCCGCTGATTATCATGATTATCTACAAATACGACCGCTGACGAGCTTGGCATAAAGCCCCACCCTTCACCAAAATTACTTAACCATGCAAGCGAGCCGTTTCTAAATGTATTACCGAGTTGTGTACTGTATTTAAACTCGGTAACTAGCCCTGTACCTAAATACTCAGAGGCATCAACGGCTTCTGTTCCCTGATCAATCACTTCATGAAACACTAACGGCGAGCCATTTATTTTAGCCATAAGGCTTTGAATATCGCCAGCTGCTACGTGTTTAGCCGCATCAAATCTAAAACCTTTTACTCCAATAGCCTGAAGGTCGTTAATATAAGCAGCGAGATTATTTTGCACGTAATTTGAAGACGTATTCAAATCAGCAAGTCCTACTAACTCGCAGTTTTGAACGCGGTAACGATTATTACCGTAATCTTCTGGATTTATACTACAGCTTTCATGAAAGTCTTGTGGGCTATAAATTGGGTATTGTTTATTACCAAACGTGCTACCCGCAACGCCATTACCACTGCCAGCCGCCATGTGATTAATTAAGGTATCTACATAAATATCGACCCCTGCACTTTTACAACGGTTAACCATATCTACAAACTGCGTTCGGTTACCGCCTCGGCTTTGCAGTTGGTAACTCACAGGTTGATAGCGAGTCCACCATTGGTTGCCTGTAATATGCTCGTTAGGCGGAGACACTTGTACAGCAGCATACCCTTTTGGCCCTAAAAACTGCTCGCATTCTTGTGCAACATCGGGCCAACTCCATTCAAATAAATGAACAAACGTAGTGGGTGCAGCAGCTGCAAGATTAGGCAAAAGCAAACCTAGGCTTAAACCGGCGGTGGTGACCATTTTATTCAGCTTCATAGTGTGTGTTTCCAAATGTTGGCGGGCTAAACAACATGCCCAACGTTATTTACAAGTGGTTAACACTAGTCTTGAGATTGATTAAATAACAACTGAATACGTATGCATTATGGGTAAACTATCCTTTATTATTAGATAATACCCCTCACAATTACGCCATCTTTAAATAAAATGCCTTACACAAAGTAATGTAATCAGTAGTGTAATTATTGTTTAACTCTCTAATGCATAGCGTTGAATTGTCGGTTTGTGATTCTAGATAACTAAACGTCATTAAACTGCGGCTTATGGGTTTGCTAGGTGTCGCTTTTACTTGGCAATGTGCATTTAAATAAAGCCCTTTTTGAGTAGCAAGCTCAATAAATACTAAAGCCTCAGTGTTTGGCAGTATTAAACTAAACCGTGACTGTGAATGGCTAATCTGCTTAAACGCGTTAATTAGCTCCTCAAAGCTCAAACCATCGGTGTGACGCGCAGTGTTTCGGGCGTCATTATTGCCTTTTAAACTGTGATTAAAGTAAGGCGGATTAGAAATGATGACATCAAAGGGAGCGTCACTATTAAAGCTTTGAATAGTTTGATGCTTAATAGCTATATTGGGCCACGGACTATTTGCTACGTTTTGTAATGCTTGATTGTATGCGTTTTCATCTATTTCAACCGCAGTAATACTCAATGCTGGCCTGCGCTGTTTACACATTAACGCCAATAACCCCGTGCCTGTACCAATGTCTAGTAACGAGTTTGCACCAGCTAAGTTTGCCCACGCACCAAGCAAAATGCCGTCGGTTGAAACCTTCATTGCGCAGAGGTCGTGTTCAACCTTAAATTGTTTAAATGCAAAACCAGACATTTTTTCACCTTTTCATTCACCAAGCGCAGCATAGCGCGTATAATCAAGGTAATTGTCCACTATTTTAGACACTCTATGCAATTTTCTGAATTTGATCTTGATACCAAATTACTCGATGCCATTGATAAAATGGGCTACGAGAAGCCAACCAGTATTCAACAACAAGCTATTCCTGAAGCTCTTCAGGGACGTGATATTTTAGCGTCTGCGCCAACTGGCACAGGTAAAACAGCGGCATTTTTAATTCCTGCGATTCAATACTTATTGGATTTTCCGCGCCGTGAACCTGGTTTTGCCCGCGTATTAATAATGACGCCAACACGTGAGCTGGCTTATCAAATTCATGAGCAATGTGAGTTACTAGCCAAACGTACGCACCTAAAAATAGGTGTCGTGACCGGCGGTATTAACTACGGAACGCATAAAGAAATTTTTGAAAAAAATAACGACATATTAATTGCTACACCAGGGCGATTAATGGAATACCTTGAAACTGAGAACTTTCATGCTGAACACGTCGAAATGCTTATTATTGATGAAGCCGACCGCATGCTAGACATGGGTTTCAAAAAAGAAATGAGCCGTATTTGTGATGAAGCTAAAAACCGCCGTCAGTGTTTTTTATTCTCAGCAACCCTTGAGGGTGACAGCGTAGAGCGATTTGCAGAAACCACATTAAACGATCCGGCTTTGTTAGAAGCTGAGTCGTCTCGTAAAGAAAAAGCTAAAATTCACCAGTGGGTTCATCTTGCTGATGATTACCACCATAAACTCGAGCTTTTAGTCAACACCCTTAACGGCCCAGACGTGAGTAAAGCCATTGTATTTGTTAAAACCCGTGAGCGTTTAGAAACTCTCATTGGTGAATTAACTAATAACGGTGTAAAAGCCGCTTGGCTGCGAGGTGAAATGCCACAAGACAAGCGTATGAAAGCAATGGAAAACTTTCATAGTGGCCGCACTAAAATATTAATTGCAACAGATGTAGCTGCTCGCGGTATTGACGTATCTGACATTAGCCACGTTATTAACTTTGATATGCCACGTACCGCCGACGTATATGTTCACCGTATTGGCCGTACTGGTCGCGCAGGTAAAAAAGGCATCGCTATTTCATTAGTTGAAGCGCATGATATTGGTATTTTGTACAAAGTAGAACGCTACATTGAACAAAAGCTTAAACGCCGTGTAATTAAAGGCATAGAGCCTCAGCATAAAGAGGCTAAGCCACCGGTTAAAAAGCGCAAAGATCCGGTAAAAATGAAAGCAAAGAAAAAAGCGAAAGTTAAAAAGAAAAAGTAACTTAGCATATTTACCAAAGCCGGCGTATGCCGGCTTTTTAATGCGTGTAACATATGTAACCGGTGCATGTAACACCTACCCATTTAAATGTAATTATTGCCCACCTGAATTCCCACTTAATAAAATAACCTTATATTTCAATAAATTAAAACTGGCACTGAACTTGTAATATTAAACACAGAATAGCCAGAATATTTAATGGTTTGGCTAAATTTTTAATTGATATAAAAGGATTGAGTTATGAACCGCTTAAAGTTAACTATCGCGTTAGTTTCGTTTTGTTGTTTATTTTTGTTAGCCTGCGCTACCAAAGTGAGTGCAGCAACACACCTAGCCGTAGTCAGCAGCGTAGCAACTCAACCTAACCTTCAGCAAACCATTACAAGCACGCTTCGTACTAACCCCAACTTTGCATTAAGCAATATTCGCGTACAGGTCAAAGATGGCGAGGTAGTATTACATGGTCAAGCGCAAACCGGTTTTGAACGTGCGCTTGCTCAAAAGTTTTTAGAAAATATGGATGGTGTTAAAATCATCCGTAACAAAATTAGTGTTATTTGAATCGCATTTTTATTAACTCAATTGATCCTAGGCGCAGCATGTTACTCCAACACATGCTGCGCCTTTTTTGTGCCAGTATTTACTTGCAACTCACATTAACTACAATAAAAAACTCGCTTTAATTACCTCTTACTTACCGCCTAATACCAATTGTAAATTGCATACATTACAACCTAATATTTGCCAAAATAATCCGCTCTTTAAATAATAAATTTATATTAAGCCTAGGCCTGTTTAACTGCCATTATTAAAGCGTGTTCTATCAAGGAGCAACATAATTACGGTGCGCGATTTGTGACCCAGTAAGCTAAGTACCTACTCCTGCATTATTTTAATGACTTCGCCTATGTAGGTATAACTTAAAGTCGTATACAGCTTATACGCCCTACTTGCTCCTTATTACCTATTATTTAGGCAACAAGGAGAAGCAACCTATGAGAGGAACACAAAAGTTACTGCATGTTTTATATTTATGTTGCGTTATCGTCGGTTTCGGGAAGTAACTACACAATAGGCTTAGCCTTATCGATATATCACATAGCCCGCTTTCAATTTCACCCCAAAAGATAAATAGGCCTTAATCAATAATCAATTAACGTTGCTCTCACCTTCTCAAACACTTAAATAGCCATAAAAAAATGCAGCTTTATAAAGCTGCATTTAGTCGTTGTGACTCATAAGTCATTTTTATTTAAGCCCACAACGCGTATTTAAATGTAAAATTGCGTTGCGAGTGAGTAAATAATTCCCACTGGTATTAATGGCTCATTTATTCGTTTTGGCCTGAATCAGCTCCACCAGCGTTGCCTTTATTTGATGATTGCTGACTTATTTTATCGCTGATCATGGCATCGAGCTTTTCACCGCCTTTAATACCAAAATAGAGCGTGCGAATAGGGAATGGAATACTAATATCAGCTTCATCCAACGCTTGTTTAACGGCAACTACACCTTTATGGCGCACTGTCATAAAGTCTGGTTCACCTGGGTATTTAATCCAAAACCACACCAATAAATTAATGCTACTGTCGCCAAAGCCTTCAGCATAAACATCGGTTTCGTTTTTACGAATGACAAAGTCCAAATTGTTAATCTTATCTACAATAACTTCTTTCGCTTTTTCAATGTCGTCACCATACGAAATGCCTACCGGTACTTCTATGCGTCTAACTCCAAGTGTGGTGTAATTTTTTAACACATTTCTAAATAATACCTTGTTTGGTACTAAAATTAACTGCCCGTAAAAGCTCTCTATTAGCGTGTTACGCAGGTTTATTGAGTGCACTGAACCAAACACGTCGTCGGTTTCGATTACGTCTCCTGCTTTAAAGGGCTTGCGTATACCCATTGCTATGCCCGCAATCAAGTTTTCGGTCATATCTTGAAACGCAAAACCTATGGCTAAACCAACAATGCCCGCACCGGCTAATAAAGAGGTAACCGTGCCTTTTAAACCCACAAAATCCAGCGCTATAAATACCCCAACGCACAGTACAATAACCTTAAATATTGACGCCATTAAATCGGCTATTTGTTGAGAGTCGAGTGAACGGCGCAATATATTTTTCATTAGGTTGCCAGCAAAGCGCGCTAGCATTGAAAATATAATGGCAATAATAACCGCCACTATAAAATTAGGGATGTGACTTATAACAACATCAAACCAACCGCCGAGTTTTTCTTCGATAAGTTTTTCGGCTTCTGTTATCGAGGGTATGCTGATCATTTTTTGCACCTATGAGTAAATAATAATGTGAATACTTAACTCATGTTTGCAAGTTTAGCGCCAGCATATAAAAAGCCATGCAATGCATGGCTTTTTGGGTATGTGTTTAGCTTTAATTAAACGCGTTAGTTTTGCTCGTCGCGCATAAATACCGGCTCTAACTCTTTCGTTGTTGCCTCAGCGCTAAAGTAATACCCCGCAACGGTAAACTCTTTTAGCTGACTTAGTTGCGTTACTTGGTTTTCTATAATGTAACGCGCCATCATGCCGCGCGCTTTTTTAGCATAAAAGCTAATTACCTTATATTGACCATTTTTGCAGTCTTTAAAGTGCGGCGTAATAATTTGCGCGTTGAGCGCTTTTTTATCTACCGCTTTGAAGTATTCGTTTGAAGCTAGGTTAACGAGATATTGTGCATCTTGTGCTTTTGTTACTTCATTTAGCTTATCAGCAATAATACTGCCCCAAAACTCATACAGGTTTTTACCACGAGAGTTTTCAAGCTTAGTGCCCATTTCTAGTCGGTACGCTTGCATTAAATCAAGCGGTTTTAACAGGCCATATAATCCAGATAATATACGCAAATGACTTTGCGCGTAATCAAGGTCGCTTGCAGTTAAAGTGCTCGCCTCTAACCCACCGTATACATCACCATTAAAAGCAAGCGCGGCTTGTTTGGCATTATTAATGGTAAAGGGTTGCGACCATTCGCTAAAGCGAGCAGCGTTAAGGCCAGAAAGCTTATCGCTAATTTTCATTAAACTGCCAATTTGCGCAGGTGTTAGTTCACGGCATACTTTCATGAGTTCCTCGCTGTGCTCGAGTAATTCAGGCTGAGTGAACTTATCGGTTGCCGGTGGCGTGTCGTAATCAAGATTTTTTGCAGGTGAAATAACAGTGATCATAGTTAGCTATTGACTTGTAAATTATTTAATGTCAATTTCAACATTAAATGAAACGAAAAGCACGTTTTGTTTATATAAATCCTCCCTTAAAAATTCATACATTGCCGTTTTTTAATTGATAAGGACATAAGACCTATCAAGCATTGTCACACTGTTGCAGTATGGATGGTATATATTAAGGGTCGATTTTTCTTTTAACTTGCTTGGAATGAGGAAAGCAAATGACTTCAGCTCTACAAAGGCTAAAACAACATTCATCTATCGTAGCCGACACTGGTGATATTGAAGCGATCAAAAAGCATCAACCAGAAGATGCAACCACAAACCCGTCGCTTTTATTAAAAGCGAGCGAGATTGAAGCTTATAAGCCTTACCTAGATAAAGCTTGGAGCTATGCAAAAGAAACCGAGCAAGATCCAGCTAAACAACTAGAACTTGCATGTGACTACTTTGCTGTTTTACTTGGTAAAGAAATTAGTGAGATTGTACCGGGTTATATTTCTACAGAAGTAGATGCACGTTTATCGTTTGATACTCAAGCAACTATTGATAAAGCACACACATTACTTAGCCTTTACGAAAAAGAAGGTGTAAGCAAAGACAAAATTTTAATTAAAGTTGCGTCTACGTGGGAAGGTATTAAAGCCGCTGAGCAGTTAGAAAAAGAAGGGACTAAATGTAACCTTACTTTATTATTTAGCGACGCCCAAGCCCGTGCATGTGCTGATGCAAATGTATTTCTAATCTCGCCATTTGTTGGTCGTATTTTAGATTGGCACGTTGCTAACGGCATGGAAAAACCAACGGATCCACTACAAGATCCAGGTGTTCAATCAGTACGCAGCATTTTTGAATTTTACAAACGTCATGACTACAAAACAGTAGTGATGGGCGCAAGTTTCCGTAATACGGGCGAAATTATTGCCCTAACAGGTTGTGACAAGCTAACTATTAGCCCTAACCTTTTAGAAGACTTAGGTAACCTTGAAGGCGCACAAGAATATTTACTAGAAAGTGATATTCCTAAAGAGCCGAAACCTGAGCCGCTTACAGAAGCTCAGTTCCGTTGGTTACATAACCAAGATGCAATGGCAACTGAAAAGCTAGCTGAAGGTATTCGCTCTTTTGCTGATGCACAAGAACAGCTAGAAGCACGTTTTAAAGCAATGTAATTGGTTTGAACGTACTTTAAAAAACGCCGCAATTGCGGCGTTTTTTTATGCCTGTAAAGTGCGGACTAATAACCCGCTCTCCTTCATACATTTTAGCTTTAAACCAAATAACTCTCATCGACTTAAATTTGTTTGTAAATTTTATACAACGTGTTTTTTTATTTAAAAGCAATACTTTACTTGTATAAACCTTCATTTAAACATCACAACTTTGTAACATCTCTGTCACTTTTTTATTCTATTTTAGCTGGGCCTGTGGTATAGGTACTCTTGAGGTCAATAAAATCAATAGGAGAAGTTCATGGATAGCCTAAACGATATATTAGAGATACTAGAAGGTCCTGATGAAAAAAGAAAAACCTCTCAGAAGAACAAAAAAAGAAAATGGCGCGAAATAGAAGCAATAAAAGATAAACAACGTCTACGTAAAGAATTAGAGGAATTTGATTACTTTGCAGACACAATTGCAATTGATGAGCTAGATTTTTAATTTCTATACCCACCAATTACACATAAGCCCTCATTTATGAGGGCTTTTTTAATGCTAAGCTTATTAAGCTAAACCTGCCAATTTATAGGTTTTTTACCTTGTGCTAACAGCAGTTCGTTAGTTTTCGAAAAGTGCTTACAACCAAAAAAGCCTCGGTGAGCCGACAGCGGCGACGGATGCGGCCCAATCAAAATAGAGTGGCGAGTGCTATCTATGCCTTTCCCTTTTTTTTGCGCATGCGCTCCCCACAAAATAAACACAACTCCATCACAGTTCGCGTTGATGTGAGCAATAACATTATCGGTAAATTGCTCCCAACCTAAATGTTTATGGGAATGGGCTTGCCCTTGCTCTACTGTTAAAACAGTATTTAGTAAGAAGACGCCTTGTTCTGCCCAGCTTTGTAAGTAACCATGCTCAGGAATAACAAAGCCCTCAATATCTGTAGCTAGCTCTTTGTACATATTTTTAAGCGAGGGTGGGAGTTTTTTTACCTCGGGCATAACAGAAAAGCACAGCCCATGAGCTTGCCCTTCGCCGTGGTAAGGGTCTTGCCCTAAAATTACCACCCTAATATTGTTTAGCGGCGTGGCATTAAATGCATTAAATACGTTCGACTCGGGAGGGTAAACAGCAATACCTTCCGCTCGGCGGTTTTCAACTGCATTTAAAGTTTGCTGCATATAAGGGTGCTGTAGCTCGTTTTGTAAAAATGTATCCCAGTCGCTCATTACATACTCTTTATTATTTTTCGTGACGCGTCTATTTTATCACACATATCAGCAAGCCCATCTAACATACGCGGTGTAAAACGGTGAAGTAAATCGGCATTAACGCGAATAAACTGGTTATTTGTAACCGCTGGCACTTCTGGCCATGCCTGCCAATTAACATTAGGCTGCGGGGTGTTAGATTTTTCGTCAGGAATAATAATAATTTGAGGCTTAGTAACAATGACATTTTCAATGCTGATTTGTGGATACGGGGTCGTGCTATTAGCAAACACATTATTTACGTGACAGATATTTACTAGTTGGCCAATCCATGTACTTTCACTGGTGGTCATCATAGGCTCAGCCCATAACTGATAAAAACCAGATATAGGCTGCTTCCCTTGCTGGTTTTTAATAATAGCGGTTAACTTTTGCTTAAAAGCTTTAGCAACCTGTTGGCTTTGCTTTTCGTACCCTGTTAGTTTGCCAAGTGTTAGTAGCTCAGTTTGCACGCCTTCTATGGTTGTAGGGTTACTTAAATGAACTTTAATACCCAAGCGCTCTATTTGTGCGATATCTTCCTGCTGATTTCCGCTTTTCCAAGCAATCACTAAATCAGGTTTTAAGGCTAATAATTTCTCAAGAGAAATACCATAGTACCCGCCAATGCGAGCTATATTTTTTGCTTCATATGGGTAATCGGCATAGTCAACGGTGCCCACAATATTGTCACCTGCACCAATGGCAAATAGGTTTTCGACTATGTGTGGGGCAAGCGCAACTATACGTAGTTTTTTAATCTCAGGCGCTGAGTTCGCCACAGCATTGCCGTGTAAACTAAGCAGCATGAAACCTATAAAAAGCAATTTAAACACTAGTAGTCAAACCCTTCTAACGCTTTTACACCTGAGTCGAATGCGTGTTTTACATTACGTACTTCGCTCACTGTATCGGCAAGGTCAGTCAATGCTCTGTGCGCTGCGCGTCCTGTGATAATGACCGACTGCATAGCAGGGCGATTATTAAGTGCGCTTAGTACTTCGTCTAAGTCGATATAACCATAAGTCACCATATAGGTTAGCTCATCAAGTAACACTAAGTTAATACTGCTGTCAGCAAGCATGCGCTTTGCCTCTTGCCATGTTGCTTGTGCTGCTAAGGTATCGGCTTCTTTATTTTGTGTATCCCACGTAAAGCCAGTATTCATTACAGCAAATTCAACCCCTGCGCCTTGTAATAAATTACGCTCACCACACTCCCATGTCCCTTTTATGAATTGACACACAGCGGCTTTTTGACCGTGGCCAACACAGCGTGCTACCACGCCAAAACCAGAAGTCGATTTACCTTTACCATTGCCAGTAATAACCTGAAAAATACCTTTAACCTCTTGCGCGGCTTCAACACGGGCATCTACGTGTTCTTTTACTTTTTGCTGGCGCTGTTTGTGTTTGTCGTTTGTTTGTTCAGTCATTATTATGCCCTTTATAAATCGAGGTAACTTGCGCTATATCTAAATGTGTTTCGCACATGGTTGCTAAACGCGCTAACTGCTGTTCGCGGTGTGTATCAATACTTATTGGATCAATATTTAAATCTGGCTTTACCCATTTTAAAATTTCCATCGTGGCGTTGGGCTCATCAAATAAACCGTGTAAATAAGTGCCCGCAATTGCGTTATCGTCACTTATAAAACCATCTGTTTTAAACCCATTTGGATGCTGACTAAAGGTAATTAAAGGGGTCTTTAATGCATTGCCTTTACTTACTCCCGCATGGATTTCATAACCACTACATAAAGTTTGTCGATTATTTAGCTTTAAAGTGGCCGTCACTTTACTTAATACTTTTTGCGATGTGAGTGTGGTTTCAAAATCACATAAGGCTAACCCACTCACACTTTTTAATGACGACTCAACACCCTCGGGGTCGTAAATTATATTACCCAGCATTTGCATTCCCCCACAAATTCCAAGTACTTTTCCACCATAGCGTAAGTGGCGTTTTATCTGATTATCCCACCCTTCGTTTATCAAAAAATTTAAATCGCCAAGTACGTTTTTACTACCAGGCAATATAATAAGATCAACATCAGGAATGACCTGCGTATGGCGTATATAGTTAACATTAATATTTGGGTGTAAACGCAGTGCGTCAAAATCGGTATGATTACTAATATGCGGCACTAATAATATTGCAATATTGATAGTTGCATGGGTAACGTTATTGTTTATTGCAACAGCATCTTCCGCGTCGAGAGTTAAATCGTGAAGGTATGGCAGTACTCCTAAAACAGGCTTACCCGTGTATTGCTCTAACCAGTCAAGCCCTCCTTGAAGCAAACTTATATCACCTCTAAAACGGTTAATTACAAAACCCTTTACACGTGCTTGCTCAGATCCGCTAAGTAATGCCAATGTCCCCACTAAATGAGCAAATACACCGCCTTTATCTATATCAGCAATAATAATCACTGGGCAGTCTACTTTTTCAGCGTAGCCCATGTTAGCTATGTCGTTTTCACGCAGGTTTATTTCAGCGGGGCTTCCCGCACCTTCCACCAATAAAAGATCAAACCGTTTTGCTAAACGCTCGTGTGATGTAATGACAGCGTCCATGGCGACTTTTTTATAATCGTGGTACTTGCCGGCTTCCATGTTGCTAATCGCTTTACCATGAATAATAACTTGGGCGCCTGTATCGCTATTGGGTTTAAGTAATATCGGGTTAAAGTCGGTTTCGGGCTCTACCTTAGCAGCAATAGCTTGCAAGGCTTGCGCACGACCAATTTCGCCACCGTCGTTTGTCACTGCGCTATTAAGTGCCATATTTTGTGGCTTAAACGGTGCGACTTTTATGCCTTGATTTGCAAATACTCGGCAAAGTGCAGCCACTAAGGTGCTTTTTCCCGCATCCGAGGTAGTGCCCTGTATCATGAGTGTTTTCATGGCTACACCTTAGACTTTCTAAAAAAGAGTAAACTTAAGAAAAACGCACTCCCCATAGCGGCCGTGATCACCCCTACTGGCAACTCTTGATTTTGAAGTAAAGAACGAGACAGTACATCGACCCACACCATAAATGTGCCTCCTGCTAAGCTTGTTATTAATAGCCCTGCTACGGTGCCTTGTGAAATAAAAAAGCGCACAATATGTGGCACCATTAATCCAACAAAACCAATACCGCCACACATTGCCACCAGCACAGCGGTTATTAATGAGCTTAAAATTAGCATCAGCAACCTAAATCGATGCACTTTAACACCAAGGGTTATGGCACTTTCGTCACCTAATAACATGGCATTAAGCTGGCGCCTAAAACTAATCATTACGCAGGTGCACAGTGTAATCACTAAAAAGGGTATCCAAAGCGTTGCCCACTGCGCACGTGCAAAACTTCCTAAGGTCCAAAATAAAATAGCTGCAACGGCTTGCGGCTCGCTCCAATAAAGCAACAAACTCGTAAATGCACTAAATAAAAACGAGAGTGCAACACCAGCAAGTAACATAGACTCAACTTGCCCGCCCTGCTGCCTTGTGGCAATTAATATAAGTAAGCTCATTGCTAATAAGCTACCAAGCAAGGCTGCGGCCGAAAGCATAAAACCCGCGCTAGTTCCCACAAATGCCATAAGTACAACTACACCAAACGAAGCACCTGACGATATACCGAATAAGTAAGGATCGGCTAGTGGGTTACGTGTCACGGTTTGTAAAATTAGCCCAGCGATAGCTAACCCGGCACCGGCTAAAAACGCCAATAATGTACGGGGCATTCTTAATTCAAAAATAATACGGCTGGTGAATGAAGCATCATTTAAATAAATAAAACTGTTAAATACATCCTGTATTGAGGTATCTGCAGCACCAAAGCTCAATGCTAAAAATAAACTTACTAAGGCAATAGTAATGCAAATAATCAGTGCAACTGAATGGCGTACATGCATTGCTAACATATTATTTGTAACCATAAAAGTAGGTAATATGAGGCGTAACTTTACCCAATTGAGATTCTTGAGGATGGTTACTAACCTGAGCGCATACACCAAATACATCATCAAGCATGTGCTCAGTCAGTACCTCTGCAGGAGAGCCGGTATGCGTTATTTCTCCATTTTTAATGACGACAAGCTCATCACACATAGCGCTAGCCAAATTAAGATCATGAAACGAAGCAAATACTGTAACACCAAGAGACTTTGCCAGCTCCATTACCTGTATTTGATATTTAACATCAAGGTGGCTAGTGGGCTCATCCATAATTAACAGCTGAGGTTGCTGAACAATAGCACGTGCAATGAGTGCCCGCTGCTTTTCGCCCCCAGAGAGCGATTCAAAATTTTGATTTGTGTGCAGCTCAAGCCCTACCGTTTTTATAGCTAGAGTGATTTGTTGTTTTTCGCTTTGCGATGTTGAACTAAATAACGATTTATGAGGCGTTAGGCCAAGAGCCACAACATCAAATAACGACAAATTAAAATGCGATGGCGCCTCTTGTAAAACAACAGCAACGCACTTTGCATATTCATCACTTTTAAGCTGCCAAATATCATGGTTATTAAACTCTATAACCCCTTCATTAGGCTTATTAAAACGATATAAACAACGCAGTAAACTCGACTTACCTGCGCCATTAGGGCCAATTAAGCCCACAAATTTACCTTCGGGTATTTGCACATTAATGTGTTTGAGAATAGGTTTATTTGCTATTCCCCACGAGAGATTTTGAACGTTTAATATTGGTGCTTTAGTTTGCAATACTCTGTCCTAGACACGAGTACCCACTTGTAATGCAACCACCAAAAAGGAGTACATTAAAATTAGCATGAGTAGGCCCGCTCATTAAAAATTGATTTGTATCTGACTTAAAGCATAGCGCTAATTACAGTTGCGGGAACAGTTGAGGAATTGCACCTCATTCCAAATGAAGCTCTATTATGGGCGGGTAAGTAAATAATTTAAAGCAAAAAAAACCGCGCTAATTACAGCGCGGTTAAAAAGGGAGTGTTTTAACTCGTCGTTAAAACTTATATTCCATACCTAAACCTAAGTAATCTTGGTCTACGTTGTTGTCCATATCAAAGCTTGAGTAAAAGCCAAATACTTTAATGTTTTTGTTAAGCTTGTGATCAACACCCACTGAAATAGCTGTTTTATCATCACTATCGTCAAAGTCCATTGCTTGGTACTGAACTTTAAACGTGTTTTTACCCATGTTGTATGCTGCATTTAATAAGTAACCGTCACCTTCAGCTGAACCGTCTACTTTTTCTTGAGTTTGGTACATAGCACCGAGTTTAAAGTCTTCAACTTTACCTTGGATTGACGCACGTACTACATCGTAACCATTTACTTCGCTGTCAGCTGCAATTGAGGCATATACCGCGCTCTTTTTAAGTGCTGAATCACCGTATGTTACAGCCATTGAATAACCGTTATCTGCATCTACATCGTCTTCAGCAATAAAAGTAGCAAGTACTTTAAAGCCTTCGTATGAGTTAGAAGTATACGTGATTGAATCACCTAAACGGTTTTCACCTTTGAAAACGTTTTTAATATCGCCTTCAAGGTCATTAAATAAATCGAGTTTACCTTGCGCTTGTTTAAACGCCGTGTCGTTACGACCCACTACTACCTGACCAAACGAGCCTTTAACACCAACATATTGGTTACGCGCAGAAATATTATCGTCGTCGCCTTTTGAGTCTGCATCAGTTACATCAACTTGAAACTCAAACTTATAAACTGCTTCTAAGCCATCGGTAATTTTTTCTGAACCTTTAAGGCCAAAACGAGATGCATTACTTTTAATTTCAGTGAACGACCCTTCGCCGTCATCTGTAGACTGAACAGTCACATTTGCTTTACCGTAAACATCAACGTCAGCAAGTACATTAAAAGATAAACCACTTAGCAAAGCGACACATAAGCTCGATTTTACAAATTTCATGTTATTTCCTCGATAATCACAAAAGACTAATTTTTAAAACGACTGCAGTTTGTCACCACTAAATGACAGAAATATTACAAATGAAATATTTTTGACTTTTAAAGTTAATAAAACTGCATTATTTATGAAATCAAAAGGACATGAACATCAATCATACAAATATGTCCCCACTTAAAATCCAATTACTAAGCATGTGCCTTAATAGTAGGTAGTAAATTTATGAGTGTTTCTATTAGTTCCTTTTGTTCGTTATCTCTATGGTAGGCTACAAATATATCTCTTGACGTATTTTCTACATTTTTTACATGAAATAATTCACCATTTTCTAAATGTTGCTCAACCAAAACATGTGGAATAAATGCGCTACCACCACATTGTAGTATTAAATCTAACGCAATTCGTCCGGTACTTGTTCTAAAGTAAGGAGGCGTTTTACCGGTAAACTGGCGTGCATGCCAAAGTGAAAATGTCGTTCCCCAGTCAACATACACGTACTGATTATCAAAAAAGTTTTCGTTTGTTGCAGTGTCATACCCACTTACAGGAATAATAGGCAGTTCACAAATACGCTCAACAACTAACTCATCTACTTTTGGTGGATCAAATAAAATGGCTAAATCAAGCGTGCGCTCAAGCAATAATCGCGTGCTTTCTTGCTGGGCTTTAACTTCAGCAACCAAAGAGACTCCCGGCATAGCCGACACAATATTAGTAATACCAAACTGCAAAAAGGCATCCCAAATATTAGGCGTCCCTGCCAAGCTAATTTGTTTATGCATATTATCAGCAAGGGCTACATCTACTTTGGCGCGCTGCATACCAGTTATGATCATTTGCGCATGAGGCAACAACCGTTCACCAGGCGCTGTTAATTGAATATTATTACGCTGGCGAATAAATAAATTAACACCAAGCCCTTGCTCTAATTGACGAATACGAAAACTGACCGCCGACTGCGTTATATAGAGGTTCTCTGCGGCTTTACCGAAATGACGCGTGCGCACTACTTCAACAAATGTTTTTAATAAATCGATATCCACTTTTTTATCCTCACGATAAAAATAACTTGTTTAAAAAATTGCCAAACTTGCATCATACTCCAACTAATTAATAGGGTATGAGGATATAGCTATGAGCATTAACATTTCACTACTACGCCAAGCATTTGTTAGCCAACGTCAATTTTATGATGATCAAAATTTTCCACGTGGTTTTAGCCGCAGCGGAAATTTCACCTTATTAGAAGCCAGTATACTAGAACAACATGGCATTGTTTTAAAAGGTTTATATAGTAAGACGATTGAACCACAAAATGAGCACCAAGAAAATTTTGTAGCCGTAGTAACTGGCTCACAAGAACCCACTAATCCGATTGAACGCGCATGGCTGAAATACCTAAAGCTCACTACTTGTAAAACGAAGTTTCATACCTTATTTGGCCGCTCAAAAATATCGAGCCCTGCGCCAATAAATCATGAAAGTTTTTCAGAATCAGATACCCTATAACACACTCAGCTATTTGCTTTTTGGCGCTTTTACGGTTACAAAGTGTATTAAGCAATTTTTTTGCATAATAT
Organism: Pseudoalteromonas sp. ESRF-bin5; assembly: GCF_002632075.1. Taxonomy (NCBI): domain Bacteria; kingdom Pseudomonadati; phylum Pseudomonadota; class Gammaproteobacteria; order Alteromonadales; family Pseudoalteromonadaceae; genus Pseudoalteromonas; species Pseudoalteromonas sp. ESRF-bin5. Next base: position 24,902 of record NZ_NTLW01000046.1, read on the forward strand.
AAACTGGGTGTTCCGTGAAGCGAAAAATATTAATAGTTGAAGATACACCTGCTATAGCGCTTGTGCAGAAACATATAGCGCTAAAAGTAGGCTACGAAGTAGATGTAGCAGAAACGTTAGCACAAACAAAAATACTAATTAGTCAAAATAATTACTTTTGCGCTGTTGTAGATTTTATTTTGCCTGATGCGCCTAATGGTGAGGCAGTACCGTGCACAATTAACGCAGAAATCCCTACCATTGTCATGACGGGTAGCATTGATAAAAAAACACGTGATACTGTTGAAAAATTCCCAATAATTGATTACATAATAAAAGAAAATAAACAAGCCTATCAATACCTTGAAAAACAACTTAAGCGTTTGCCTCGCAACGAAAGTGTAAAAGTATTAGTTGTTGATGATTCTATATCTACCCGCCACTATATTGTGAGCTTATTGTTACGTCATAAATATCAAGTATCTGAAGCTGAGGATGGCAAGCAAGCACTTGAAATGTTGGCAAAGTCACCCGACATTTCAGTGATCATCACTGACAACGAGATGCCCAACATGAATGGCGATGAGTTATGCAGTGAAATTCGCAGATTATACAATAACGACGAAAAAGCAATTATTGGTATTTCAGGCGCTGACTCGTCGGAGCTATCTACTTTATTTTTTAAAAAATGGCGCAAATGACTACCTCCATAAACCCTTTAATAACGAAGAGTTATATTGCAGGCTAAGCCAAAACGTCGACATGCTTCAACAAATAGCCACAATTAAGCGCCAAGCGAATACGGATTACCTTACTGACCTACCTAATCGTCGTTACTTTTTTGAGCAAGCAAATACGTCTTTAAAAGCGCTCAGCCTTAAAAAGGCAAACGGCTCACTGGCTATGATTGATATAGACCACTTTAAATCTATTAACGACACATATGGCCATGATGCAGGCGATCAGGTTTTAAAAGGGCTGGCTATTTGCTTTAAAAAATACTTTGAAAAATATTTAGTCGCGCGTTTAGGTGGCGAAGAATTTGCCGTTTACTTTGCTGATGAAAACACCCCAGAAGCACTGAAGAGACTGGAAGGGTTTAGGTATTTTGTAGAAAATAACAGCCAAGAGTTTAGTAAAGAAAAAATAAAACTGACCATTTCAATAGGCTTTTCTGGCGGGCCCGTTTATCAAATGGATACATTATTAAAACAGGCCGACCAAAAACTTTATGAGGCTAAAGAAGCTGGTCGCAACCAAGTAACTAGCTAAATAAATAGTTAAGCAACTTCGGCGGCTGTAATGGCCGCTTTTTTACGCTTACGTGATTGATGATAAGAATCCCAACTAAAGATAGCCAGAGCACTCCAAATACATGCAAAGGTAATAAGCCTTTCTGTATCAAATACCTCATCGTAAAACACCACAGCAAGTATAAACATTAAACTAGGCCCTATATATTGAAAAAAGCCTAGGGTTGTATATTGCAAGCGCTTAGCGGCACCTGTAAAGCAAAGCAGCGGCAATGTGGTAACAATACCAGCACTAATAAGAAGTAAATTAGTAAGCCAATCGTTATTTGGCAGGCTTGAAGTAGCAGAAGGTGCCATCATCCACCAATAAACCAACGCCACTGGTAGTAATATTAACGCCTCGAGCAAAATGCCCGGCAACGCCTCAACAGGAAGCTTTTTTCGTAACAGGCCATAAAGTGCAAACGATATCGCGAGTGAAAAAGCAACAACAGGGAACGAGCCAAAACTCACCAACTGTAATATCACACCCGAGAACGCAAGCCCAACAGCCACACCTTGAAATTTTCGGAGGCGTTCACCTAAAAAAAGCATGCCTAATAAAACATTTAACAGAGGATTTATGTAATAGCCTAAACTTGCATCGAGCATATGGTTATTGTTAATCGCCCATATAAATAATCCCCAGTTAAAACCAAGTAGCCCCGAGGTGACAACCAGCATTAGCATCAGTTTGGGCTGTATTATAATGTGCTTAATTTTACGCCAGTACTTTAGAACACTCACCACTAAAATTAAAAATACGACTGACCACACAACACGATGCATTAATATTTCAAATGCAGTCACATGTTGTATTAACTTGAAGTAAATGGGAGCAAGACCCCACATAACAAAAGCAAGACAGGCAAATATTGCGCCTTTACGCTGCTCGGTAACAATTGGCATAGTAAACACTTAGTGATTTAAAAGGTCGCCAGTTTACTCGCCAAATAGGTTTTATCCAACTAAATACGTGCCCGTGCCAAAAGCGATTTGTACAGATTGCTCATTATGTAATTCCATTCGGCACACGCACACTTTATTACCCGAACGAATAAGCGTGGCACTGGCGGTAAACACATCCCCTTTTCCTGGGCGCAAATAATCGGTGCGTAAATCAATAGTGCCCAGTGTTGCTAATTTTTTTTGTACACTGTTCATATCTAAATCGGTCAGCTTATCTATCACACTCGCCGCTGCGAGCATACCACCGACGTTATCGAGCACCGCTGAAATAATCCCACCATGAAGAATTTTTTGGGCTGGGTTACCTATAAAAACATCCTGCCACGGGAATGTAATTTTAGCTTGTTCTGGGCTAAGTGATTCTACCGATATATTTAAAAATTGATTAAACGGCATACCATTTACGAATAGCGC
>NZ_NTLW01000168.1:0-18179 GCF_002632075.1 Pseudoalteromonas sp. ESRF-bin5
AATTTTATCAATAGCGCTTGTGTTGTAATTTACCACTTTATTTTCACAGCGCAGTTGAACCTTGCTAAGTGGCATTGTTGATTCAAGCACAACTTCACTTTTAGACAATAAAGGCATAACGGCTTGTTCTGTTTCAATCATTATCTGCTGGTTTATATCGCCTGAGTTTTTATAAATATCATTAACTTGAGTTAACAACTGTTGTTTATTTTCATCTGTAAAAACAAAGGCTTTAATATTTCCTAGGGCATCAATTGCATCATAGGCACGCACATAGTCCTGTTTAGAAATAAACCATTGCAAAGCATTTTTTACCACTCGCACTTTTATCTGATCTGGTAAATTATCTCTGAACAAAAATGCATTGTTAATGTGTTTATCAAAGCCGTTCCAATCTTTCGTAAAATAGCTATGCTGACTTTTTAACCATGAAAGTAATACTATTTCAACTGTATTTTTAGCATGATCGCGTTCTAGCTCTATTATTTTACTTTGCGCTTCGTCTAGTTTTTTTTCATTAATTAAATTACTTGCCGCTTCATAATCATTAAAAAAGCCATGTGTTGCTTTGTCATTAGTGTACCCCAAGTGTAAATTTTGAGACATTACAGTAATAAGCTTTGCACTTGGCACTGATTTACCATCGACCTGAGCACTTTTGTAATTTAGTTTTGACACATACTCTACAACTTCTCTTTTGTATTTGCCTTGCCCGATAGATGCAACAATTTCAATATCACTAACTTGACCACTTTCATTCACAACATAACTACTTAAATTTAAGCCTTCAAAGCGTGACACACGAGAAGATGTATTTGTTTGTTTATTGTAGTTGTCCTTAACAACTTCAGCTGGCACAAAATCTGCCATTACTGGCACACAAGTTAACGCAGGTAATATAGAAAGAGCTATAGAGAGTTTTTTCATTTGATTATCCATCCTAGAACGCAAAGTAGCTATTATAGAAACAAACATTATAAAAAGATGCAAGCTTATATTTATAACTAACCAAAATTTAACTATAGGCTAATAAATATAAAAAAGGCGCTTTATTAAGCGCCTTGGGTTTCAAGTATGTGTGCTTAAAACATATCTTGATAGGAGTGGGTTGTATTAAACGAAATTGCTTTATCAAAACCAGGAAGCTCTATTCCGTCTTCGCCAATTACAATGTCGTTATCGTCAATGGCGCCATCACCAAAACGATATACTAATTCGTACTTACCAAGGTCAGCTTGCGCTTTATAGGTATTTTGCAAAGCAACAACGGATGTATTTTTATAAGCGTAATCACTCATCGCTTTATCACCATGGCGCTTAGCAAGCATTTGTAGTGTTACTTTAGCGCTAAGTACTGTAGCTGTGGCGTTATTACCGCCAAAACCTTTTGAGTTTATAAAGGCGATGTCCATGTCGCCACAGTCGTAATGGCTGTTACGTATATCTAAGTGATCTGCATAAACATCGTCGGCCACTTTATCTATGGTAGTAATACCCGGCATAATATTATGGCTAAATACCCCCAGCGCAATAGCAAGTTGATCGCCACTTGCGGGGGCAATTGTATGCCCTACATAAGCTTTTGGCGCCGTTACTTTCCAGCTATCAATGGCAAAGGTTTGTGCCACTTTATGGTAAATAAGAGATTCTGTTACTCTATTTTGCGGCGTGCTAGAACCATGCGCTAAAATAAAGCTACGCTTTTGTAGCGCCTCTTTACCCAATAAGCTTGTTGCCAATGCCGCAGATTTAGCCATTGTAATGTAGTTACCCGGACCCGGTGAGGTGATTGATTTTTTAATGCCATCGGCATTTACAAATACATCAGGTACTGAGCCCATAATATCTGCACCAAGCTCAAGTGCTAATGCATCATCCATTAAAATAGTGACTTGTGCGCCTTCACCTAATGTAAAACCACAGTTTTCGCCAAATGGGCGGCTGCTTTTACGGTAATCGGGCTCTTGTTCACTACTTAAGTTATCTAAACGGCGCAGGCCTTCAACATTTGCAAGGGCGCTCATATTACCAAAGCCTTCTACCACTTCAGGCGTAATAGCGCATTCAACACTTGCTACCACCGCAACACGGGTGCGCCCTGCTTGAATATCGTTTACTGCAGCGCGTAAGTTATATAAAAATGTGGCACATGCACCCGAGGTAGAAAACGTAGTACCTACATTACCTGTAACGTAGGCGTTTATAAAATCAGTCGACATCGTGTTTAAGCCAAGTGCTAATTGCTTTGTACTAACACGATCGCCTTGCTGGCGTGCTTTAACTAAACCGCCTAATCCTTTGTCGTCCATTTGGCCAATAACCGAGGCTGAATAAGTACCAATTTTATCTGGCTCTACGCTATTCATTATGCGTTGCCAATCAAGGCCTGTTGATTTAATCGCATCGTTTGCAGCAAATATGGTGGCTTGCAAACCGCGTGGCTGATAACGGCTGTTATACATAATTGATGGATCAAACCCGGTAGGAAACTGCCCCGCCGATTTAATTGGGTTATCACGTGTAGAATCAAGCTTTACGTCTAGCTCTGCCGCTATAGTCACTTTTACCTTTTTACCTTCAAGCTCTTGTACTTTCCAACTTGCAGGTACTGGACTTGGTAAATCGCGTGCGCGAGTTTCAAATACAATCGCGTTTTCATCAGATGTCTTTAATGTCATTTTTTGCTGCCAAGGCGTGGCATCTGCATCAAAATGTTCTTTTTCAATTTTACGAATAAGCGTCCCAGCAATAATTTGCTCACCAAAGCGTGCTTCTATGTCGCTTTGCTCAACATTATTGCCGTTTGTGTCTTGTAATTGACCATCAACAACGCATACCAAGTTCATTAATGTGGCGAGGCCTAAAAATGTTTCACTACGATCTTGTGCGTTTAATGCGTCTAACACGATACGGCGGTAACCTTGATGAAAAGAAGTACGGCCTGCGGCGTTAATACCACCCATGCCTACAATTACGGGTAATGCTGTCATAATTAACCTTTAAAACGTGTTATGGGAGAAGCCAACAGTTTAATTGGATTAACCACAGCACTTTGTGCTTTAATAGCCAAATATTCAGCATTAAAGGCCAAAAAGTACTGGTCGGAGCATTCACATGCATAAAAAATCAGTAAAGCCTGCGTTAAATATTGCAATCACAGTGTATCCGCATTTACTTATTACCAGTTTAACACTGCCTATTGAAATGCTAAGAGCCGGCGAAGCCTACGCAAAAGGCCACTTAGACCAAACTGACTTTAGACCGCTTAGTATAAATTTAATTGCTAAAAGTAATGAGCCAATAAAAAACCGTACTGGCCTTGCTATAGTCCCGGATTGCACTACTGCTAACGCACCGTATAACGATTTAATTATAGTCCCCGGCATATGGCGAAATCCTCGCCCTGTAGTACGTACTAATAAAGAAGTGGTTGAATGGCTACAAGAGAGCTTTGAAACTGGCAGCCATATAATTGGTGTAGGCACGGGTAATTGCCTAGTTGCAGAAGCGGGTTTACTTGATGGGCACCCTGCAACAACTCATTGGCATTACGCAAAACAATTTAGCCATGACTACCCGTTAGTGCGCTTAAAGCCCGACTTTTTTATCACCCAATCTGAGCGCATGTATACAGTAGCAAGTTTAAATGCCCTTGCCGATGTGATCGTACATATTATTAGCCAATACTACGGCAAAGCCGCTGCGCAGCACGTAGAACGTAACTTTTCACACGAAGTACGTAAACCCTACGAAGATCAGCGCTACCTTGAAGGCGCGGTTGACCGCCACCCAGATGAACTCATAGCGCAAATTCAGTTTTGGCTTAAAACTAATTTAGCCAGCGAGTTAAACTTACAAGAAGTAGCCGCCCAATTTAGTTTGAGCTACCGTACATTTACACGACGCTTTAAGCTTGCAACTAATCAAAGCCCTATAGAATATTGGCAGCAATTACGGGTTGAAAGTGCTAAAGAGTTATTGGCGTCGTCTAATTTAACAATACAAGAAGTGGCACTTGAGGTCGGCTATAACGACCAAGGCCATTTAACCCGCGTGTTTAAAAAAGTACTTAGCCAAACGCCAAGCGAGTACAGAAAAGTAGTAAGAAGAAAGCTATTTGGCTAACAAATAAGCTTTTTTAATTACCTAATATTGAATTATTTATACTACAAACAGCACAATTTCTTCCGTTATTTTTTGCTATGTATAAATAACCGTCAGCTGCTTTAAGTATTTTAGATAAATCAACATACGAATCAGTAACCAGTTCTTCCAAACCAATACTTATTGTAATTTTTAAACAGTTTTTCTCATAAGTAAACTTATGACTTTCAACCGTTTTAATTAAACACTTTGCTAAGTCATAAGCAGCTTGCTGATCAGCATTTATAACAACAACAAATTCCTCACCGCCCATTCTAAATACATTATCTTCTTTAAATTGTTCTACAAATAAGTCAGTTAGTTGCGTTAAAACAGCATCACCTGCGTCGTGTCCATATTTATCGTTCACTTTTTTAAAAAAATCAATATCAATAAGTGCTACGCATACAGGCTCATCAATAACTGTTTGTTTACTAAAACGGCTTTGTAATGCACGTCTATTAAACGCTTTTGTTAATGGGTCTCTTAGTGCCAAATTTAAAATTGTTTCTTGGTTAGAATACCTCATCGCTTCATAAATATGCGAAACGGTCCATATAGTCATATACGAAAGGCCTAAGTTAACAATTAAGTGCAAACTATTAGCACCACCTAAACTGAGGAAAGAATATAAAGGAATTACCGACGCAAACAGTAAGCAAAAGCTACTTATAAGCCCGTGTTTTTTACCAAATAACAAATACGCCAAAATGGGAAATGTACAAATCCAATGCGTTATACCCTCATCTGTTTTTAAAATATAAACAGCTAAAAATACAACAAAGAAATAAGCATAGGCTACCGCCCATCTATGCCAAACCTTTGAGGCAGATACACACGTTTTGTAATACGTGTAAAAACAAAACACAGCGAGTAAAACTTCTATCGCTCCTAATATGTAAACCTTCGAAATAATTATATTTACATAAGCTACAACAAGCGCAACTAGCGCTATTATTAAACTCATTCCTTGAAGAACTTTTGTTCTTACCTCTTGTGTTTTATCGAATGAATGACGGTTCATAAAATCCTTTTAAATTACTAACTATTTGTTCATAAATACATTTATTAATATTAGATTAGATATATGAAAATTAACAGCACGCATATGATTAGAGTTCAATCAAAAAGTTATCCGCTGAATAATAGGCCAGTTATAATTTTAAAAACACAATGTACATTTAAGTCATAATAAAACAAAACGCCACTAAATTAGTGGCGTTCTATGTCGTTAAAGTCTTTTCGGTAGTAACGTTTTTGATAATTTTTTACTCTAGTGTGGACGCCTTTACTTAAGCTTTTAAATTTTGCCTCAAGTACATCTACACCGTATAAAATACCAACCACCAGCACTGAAAGTTTAATAGCAGCAGCTAGATTATCGGTGGCTATCATTACCCCAATTGAAGCAAGCACCCAAATGGTTGCAGCTGAGGTAACCCCTACAACGGCTCCGTCTTTTGCAAGCATAACGCCTGCGCCTAAAAAGCCAATGCCTGTAATTATTTGCCCCACTACACGCGAATGATCAATTATATCCCCTTGTAAGTTAAACGCGGTCGATAAAAACAAATACGTGCCCAGCGTAATTAAAGCTGAGGTACGAATACCTACAGGTTTACCGCGTAACTGGCGCTCTAACCCAATTATGGCACCGCAAAATGCGGCGGTGCCAATGGCCGCCCACGAATAAGGGGCTACATCAATTAAATCTAAAAAAGTCACTCTTTACTTAAAACCTATTAATTATTAGCAATGGCCACTGCGGTTCTTAGCCGTTGGCCACCAAATGCTGACATTTTACTAAAATCACTGCGCGCTATAGGCACGTACTGGCAATCTATTGCGAGTTGTTTGTCGCTTCCTTGCTCACAAAATGGGTCGTGAACATACACGCAGTGCTCATCAAGGTGGGTAACGCAAACCCAATGAGGTGATTTTTTACCATCAAAACTGTATGTGCTAATTAATAACAGCACACTAAAGCCTTGACTTAACCACTGTTCAATATGCTCAAGCTCAACATCTTTATAGCTAAGCTGTATATTTGCCTGTGCTATACCATCCACAAATTGTTGGTGTACTGTTGAAAGCACCACTTTTTTGTTTTCATTGCGTACGCCATCTAAAAACAAAGGCTCTGTGGTATTTACCATTACCTCGCTTTTAAAGCCGCGTTTGTTTGCCGCCAACGCTAAACCAAACGGATGGCAACCACCATGACCCGATGTCATAAAAATGGTGGTGCCTTCACGCCAAAGTGCCAGCTCATGCGATTGGCTAAGCTCAGTTGTTGGCTCAAGTGCCCCCATTGCCATTAATAACGCAGCAGGCCCACAAGTAAACTCGGTAGTTTGCTGATACCACGGCGTTAACCGCGCTAATTTAAGTTCACGCGTTTTGCGAATATTTTTTTGCATACGCAGTGCATCACTGTGATCGTCATAATAATCGCTGTATTGACCAAACGCTCTGTAACCTAAGCTTTTGTAAAGCCCTATCGCACTTTCGTTATTTACCGCTACTTCTAATCGTAAGTAAAGTCGCCCGCGCTCACACGTTTCTTTTTCAAGGCTTGTAAGCAGTGCTTTTGCAATGCCCTTACCTTGCATTGTGGGTTTTACAGCAAGCGAATATAAACGCGCCAAACGCGTGCCTTTATGGCACCACACAAGCCCATAGCCGCATATTTGCTCGCCATTATCGGCAATTAGTAAAATACCGTGCTTAGCACTTAACCAACGCTTTAAACTACGCGGGCTCAATTTATCGTTATTAAAGCAAGCGTTTTCAACATCAATTAGCGCGTTTAAATCACTGCTAAGTGCTTTTCGAATAACAAGGTTGCTCATTTATTAGCCACGACCTCGTGCTTCTAAACGTTGTTTAAATTCTTCCATAATGATCATGTATAGTTCGTCGCCTAAATAACCGTCTTCAACTTTGTGATCAATACTTGGGTTGTCGTTTACTTCAAGCACGTATGCTTTGCCTTGATGCTCTTTAACATCTACGCCATATAAACCCCTACCCACCGTTTTACACGCTTTTAAAGCGGCATCTAATACAGCTTTTGGTAACTCAAAGGTAGGTAGTGTTTCAAAACCTCCAGAGAAAAACCGTTTAGCATCGTGATTATAAATTTGCCAATGGTTGCGCGCCATTAAGTAGCGGCACGCATAAATAGCGCGGCCATTTAATACCCCTACTCGCCAATCGTATTCTGTGTACATGTATTCTTGTGCAAGTACCAATGCGCTATATTCAAACAGCTCAGTTAATTTAGCTTCAAGCTCACTGCGGTTTGCAACTTTAAATACCCCTTTTGAAAACGACCCTTCAGGCATTTTTAAAACAAGCGGATACGTAAACGCTTCTTCTAGCTGCTCAAGCGTTTGCGCTGATTGATCAGCTACTACAACCGTTTTTAAACTGGGCACTTTTTGGTAATTAAACGCATCGTGTAAATACACTTTATTACAACAACGTAAAATAGATTCAGCATCATCTATTACCACTAAACCTAGGCTTTGCGCTTTGCTTGCAAGGCGATACGTTGGATGGTCAATCGCTGTAGTTTGGCGAATAAATAACGCATCAAACTGGGCAATATTGTCTATTTCATCAAAACTGAGTGCTTGTGCATTAATACCATGTTTAGCCGCTGCTTTTATAAAACGGGTAATGGCATCTTTATCACTCGGTGGAACTTTTTCGTTATGATCAACCAGTATTGCCATATCCCATCTAAAACGGCGCTGCACATTTCCAATGCGCCACTGTGTTTGGGTAAACGTATTTAGTTTTGCTACAAAATTGCTATATTGCTCCTCGTTTAAAGAGCTTAGCGAACCTTGCTGTAACAAACCTTGCTCATCTACAAATAAAATAGGCGCTGGGTATTGTTTAAATACCGATTTAGCCGCTTTACTTTGTAATTCGTTTAGCGCATTACCAAAGTAAATTTCGCCATCAATTTGCCCAACATTTAACATAGGTGCGTGGCCGCCTCGAAGCGCGTTTATTGTTTTTACACTTGGTAATACTTGGTGCTTACGAGCCTCTGCAAGCAATGAGCAATAGTAACCCTTACTCAAGTATTGGCTTGAGTCGCATAAATTAATAATGCGGGTTTTAGGTTCATTATGTTTTGGGTAATCACGCAAGTAACTATTAAACGTAATCACATTTTCGAAAGATTGAGCAAGTGTTTGCTCATTGTTATCAACCACTATTAAGGTTTTAAACACGACTTTTCCTAGTTATACCAATCGGTAGTAAGCCAAATATAAATGCGTGCGATCTTTAAATTATCGCACTATAAATAGAAACACCCATCGTACTAAGTGGGCATTGCGCGTATCACTTAATCCGATGGGTGCTTTAACAAATACCTACTGTAAGTGTTAGCGCCTAAATTGCTTAGGCGACATCTGCTTTATATGCCCTTTTTAAAAACCACACAAACGAGATATTTTTAGCGTAAAGATAAAAAATATTGATTAACTATATTTTCCTATTAATGCAGATTAAAATACGCAAAATTAATATTTTATGAGCGTTATAAATGTCACATCCTGCCTGCCCACAGTGCCAATCTGAATATGTTTACGAAGACCAGCAACTGCTTATATGCCCTGAATGCGCCTACGAATGGAACCCAAATAGTACAAGCGATGAAGACGCAATTTCAGTTAAAGATGCCAACGGCACCTTACTTACTGATGACGATAAAGTGACCATAGCCAAAGATTTAAAAATAAAAGGCAGCTCACAAGTTATTAAAATTGGCACCAAAGCGATTGTTAGGCGTGTGCTTGATAAAAAAGATCACGAGCTAGATTGTAAAGTAGATGGTATTGGCGAAATGATGGTAACAGCAAAGTTTGTGAAAAAGGCTAACTAGTTTAAGTACGTCGGATAAGTGGCGAGGCCATTCTGCATGTCTCGCCAAAACGATCGAAATAATTGATTTTATTCAGTTATTGGTGAGCATTCGTAAACAACCGCTAAACCCAAGTCTATGTGAGCGACAATATAGCCATATTCCTTCTTTGACAATTTGCTAGTTTTATATTGTTCTTTTGCCGACTTATGGTTCCATGATTCACCACATCTTGACTCTGGAATTTGAAGTTCTAGGGTAAGTAGGTATTCCTTTTCTTTCTCTATGGAATACCCTTTTTTCACAGAGCTTTTTGCGCAAAGGCTTAGTGCATATTCAACCGCAAACTTATCCACGCTTGGTAAGCCAACAAACTCCACATCACACCCTAAAACACGTTCGCCAGAAGCCTTCGTGTAATAAAGCTCTCCTGTTGTGCAAGCTGATAATAAAAAGAGCATCGCGGATATTGATAAAAATCTATGAATCAAAGGACTTCCTTGTTTACTATTGCCAAGCCCTGCAGGCATTTGAAGCGTTGCGAAAATTGCTCCGCTCAAACTATTTATTTAGGCTGACACTCATCTTAATTTTCAAAATTTAGGTAGGTGTATAATTAATTATGTTAATGCAAACTAGGGTTAAAGACACAATAACTCGCGCAAACAAGCAAGCTAAAAAAATGTGACCTTTAGAATCTGTCTCGTACTCGTAGTTCTTTTTTACAAAAAGAGGATATAACCTAGCGGTCATGCTGATTTGAGCGAAAATATGCAAGGTTAAGATTCCCAGAGAAAATTTCACTGTTAGCATTTTCATTAGATTCAACGTAAGCACAATCAAAATAGGTATAAGAAGCAGAGTAAAGAAGACCTTGAAGCGGTTGCCCATAATCCAAATCGTGACGGAATTTCGCCCTTCAACTTCTTGCTGAGAAGTAAGGTTACGCCCGCATTCTGAGCAAACAATTTGAGCTAGAGGAAAGGAATCGAAGTTTCCACACTCACTATTATCACAAACTTTAAATGTTCGATGTTCCATATAGCAACCTAACGCCTCGCACAACCGGCGCAATATAGCAGGCTAAAATTAACGACGAAGGAGCTCAAGCCTGCTTTTTTTTGCGTCCTTTATGTTTATTACAACCGACCTAGATACGCCTCTTTCGCTTCCCAGTAATTATTTAAACAAGTGCGAGTTTCAAATATTAGGTTTATAATTTTTTGTAGGGACTCTATCGAAAACTGTACGTATTCTTGTTCCATCTGTTTTTTACTGATACGTAAAGACACATAGGTATAACCGTCATTGTCAGTATTTTCCCAATCAGCGTGAGCCGCTAAATTTCGTAAACGTCCTGACTCCTTTAAGTTAGCCATTAACTCACCATAGCCATCAAAAGGTTTCGCCATACAGAGATGGAAGTCGTCAGCGAAACGTTTAAACAAATCTACTTTGGCTGAGTACCCCATTTTATGTAGAACTATTAAGCCAGTTGAATCAGTTCTATCTGTAAAGGTTTCGCATAAAAATGAATCTAATGAGCTTTCCAGTCCATTAAAATACATAATTATTTCGCCAATAAGAGGCATGGAATCACTTAAGTATGATTCTGCTTCTTCTTCATCTTCTATCTCGTGATAAAGATGCTGTTGAAATTGAGTTCTTTTAGATTTCATTTAGCACCTAAGCCAGAAAAAATAACAATTTACTGAACACCATTTTGGTGATTTATAACACACCAAAACGGCGTATATTACACACCTCAATAATTTCACTTAATAACTTTAATGTAAACATGTAATTAGCTGTACATTAAAGTTGGCTCTGTGGTTTTACACCAAAACGACTGTTAATAATGTTTTGAGACAAATTGGCTTTGTCGGATGGCGCTGCGCTTATCCGACCTACATCTAAAACCAATGTTTTATAAAAGTTCTACCACTTCATATTCATGGTTTTTGCCTGCAATGGTTAGACTTACTTCATCATCAAGCTGTTTGCCTAAAAGTTGTTTACCCAGCGGGGCTTCCGGTGTAACAACTTGAATAGTTTGCCCTATAACTTCAACCGTTAAGCCGCCTGCGGCTGGGCCTAAATAAAACCATTTTTGTAAGGCGCTTTCATCTTCTAAACAAACGAGAGAGCTTATAATCACTTTATTGTGAGTAGGCTCTTTAAAAATGGCTTCAAACTGTTTAATGCTTTTGTAGCACTCGTTTACGCGCTCGGCTTGGCCTTGTGCTAAATAGGCGGCCTCGAGCCCTAGGGTATCGTACTGCGTTTCTGCAACGCTTTCTTCGTGAGTTGCGGCGTCGTGCGCAGCTTTTGCTGCTTGTTTTGCACTGTTTAATTGGGCTTCTAGTGCAAATTTAAGGTGTTCTATTACGTGGGATTTATTCATGAAAGGCGCTAATAACCAATACGGTAAACTATGTGATTAATTTTACCGTTATAAGGCGCTTAAAACCATTATTTTAAGCGCCAGTGTTTTAATGCAAATTTTTAAAAGCATTTATTGCTAGGGCATATCGAGCAACGCTTGCGTTTCTGCATCTTGTTTTTCTTCGTAATTTTTAGCACTTAACCCTAATAGTTCGGGTAGCGTGGCGGCAATACAAATAGATGAGAACGTACCGACTACAATGCCTGTAAATAATGCAATTGCAAAGCCTTGTAATGGCGCGCCTGCGAGTAACCAAACACTTGCAACTGTAGCAAGCGTGGTGCCCGATGTAATAAGCGTACGCGTTAAGGTACTTTTTATGGCGCTATTTATAATACTTGCAGGGCTAAGTGCATTATTAGATTTAACACGTAAAAGCTCGCGTACTCTATCACCTACTATTATTGAGTCGTTAAGTGAGTAGCCTATAATGGCAAGCAAACTGGCAAGTACGGTTAAATTAAACTCAATACTTAATAGCGAAAATAGCCCCAGTACCAGTAATAAATCATGCACTAGCGCAACCACAGAGCCAACAGCTAAACGCCATTCAAACCGCACCGCTAAGTACAGCATTACTGCAACCATAGCTGAAAATAGCGCTAAACAACCTTGCTCAAACAGTTCATCACCCACTTGTGAGCCAATATACGCTGATGATAAAACCTCGGCGTTAATGTCTGCGTTTTGAGTAATGGCAGATTGCCAATCATTGCTGTTTGCTGTTGAACCGCTGGGCGCTTCGCGTAGCTGAAAGTGATTATTACCTTGTGCGGTTAGTTCAAACTCGCCATTGTGATTTTTAGTAATAAATGATTGAAGCTCTTTTAGCTCAACACCTTGGCTGGTGGTAAATTCTGTTAGGTAACCACCGGTAAAGTCGAGTCCAAAATTAAGCCCTTTTTGACTAAGCGTAAATACCGATAGCAGTACAAGTATGGCGCTCAAAAGCATGCCATAAAAACGAAGACGAGTGCCCGCCTCGCCTTTTAAAAAAGTGTTAAGCATGTGCATTTACTCCTGCTTTTTTAGCCAATTTTAAATATAGCGTTTGGCTTAGTACTTTTGATACGTACACGCCAGTAAATACCGAGGTTATTAAGCCAAGTGCCAATGTTATGGCAAAGCCTTTAACTGGGCCGTAACCTATTCCATATAAAATAAGCGCGGTGATCATGGTGGTTATATTGGCATCAAATATGGTGTTAGCGGCTTGCTTGTAACCTTCTTGAATAGCTTGATAAGCAGAGCGGCCTTTTCTACGCTCTTCTTTGATTCGCTCGAATATAATAACGTTGGTATCCACCGCCATACCAATGGTGAGTACAAGCCCGGCAATGCCCGGAAGTGTTAACACAACCCCCGGTAATAACGACATTAGCCCCACAAGCGACGTTAAATTTAATAACAGCGCTACGTTTGCAATAAGTCCTAAGCGGCGATACCACATTGCCATAAAGGCAAGTGTAATACCCATGCCCAGCATCAATGCGGCCAAGCCGTTAGTTATATTTTCTTGACCTAGGCTTGGGCCAATTGTTTGCTCGTGCACAATAGTAACCGGTGCAGTTAGCGAGCCTGCGCGTAATAATAGTGCTAAATCGGCCGCTGCTTGTTGGCTTTTCATATTGGTAATACTAAAATGTGAACTTAAATGCTGCGCAATATTAGCCACATTTATAACTTCGCTTTTTTTAACCGTTTCACCTTTTGCGTTTTGAGAGTACTCAGAATAAACCGTGGCCATAGGTTTACCAATATTTGCTTTTGAAAACGCCGACATGGCATCGCCGCCTTGCCCATCAAGGCTAAGTTGCACAAGTGGCTTACCCCAATCATCGCGCCCTATATTGGCGTTATTAATATGCTCACCGGTAAAAATAGGCACAGGATCAAGGTTTATGGTGCCACCCGATTGCATATTAAATGTTTGCCCACCAATTTCTTTTAACTGATAAAACCCAAGTGATGCAGTTGCGCCTATAATGCGCTTTGCCTCTGTTGGGTCTTGCACGCCTGGCAACTCTATGCGTATACGCTGTGTGCCTTGGCGCTGTGTTACAGCTTCGGTAATACCTAATTCTTCAATGCGCGAGCGAAGCGTAGTAAGCGTTTGGCTCATTACTTTTTTATCAAAGTTGCTTCGCCCTTGCTCTGAATAGCTAAACTTGGCGTTTTTAACATTGCCGTTATTGGTTGTTGTAACCGCTAAATTAGCAAAGCGACTTTGTAGCTCATCAATCACTGGTGTAAGTTTTTGCACCGCATTAGGCAGCGCGTTAATTTCAAAGCCGTGCCCTGTTTGCTGCGCTTTAAGGCCGTGCGCTTTTTGTTTAACAATAATTGATTTGGCTTGTTGATACGCACTGGCTAATTGCTCATCAACGGCTTTATCTAAATCTACGTCGAGTACAAATAACACACCGCCGTTTAAATCTAGTCCCAATTTTATTGGCGATAAACCAAATTCTTGCAGCCAAATTGGGCTTGTTGCATGCTCTACAATTTTAACTTGCGTGTTTGGGTACTGCGCCTTTATGGCTGCCTGCGCTTGTGCGCTTTTAGTTGGCTCTTTTAACAAAATATTTATAGTTGATTGCTTATCAAGGCCCTGTTCAACGTCTAAGCCTTGGTTATTTAAAAAAGTAACTAATGCTTTAGTGCTTGGCACGACTGGGGTTTCGCTATGTGGCGCGTAGCTTACATGCAACCACGATTTATTAGGGTATAAGTTGGGTAATGCGCTAATAGCTAATAAAATCAGCACAATAAGCATGGCTATATAGCTTAGTTTAAATTTAGCCATAAATGGCTTTTGCTCTTTTTTTACACTTAACATGTTTTTTCCTTATTACCAGAACCGGCAACGTACTTTTAAAAAGTACAATTAATCTCAAGGCTTAAACGTAAAACGTTAAAGCCTAATAAAAATTAAATAAGAAAATTAAGCGTGGTAGGTAGTGACAGCTCTATAGAGTAAGTTGGCATCTTTCCAGCCACTTAAACGGGACTTTTTACTACTGTGCACAAACGTATACCAAGGCTGAATAACGTTTACTGCTTGAGGGCGTAAAAATATTTGCCTAACAAGATGCTGTGCAAAAAACTCAAAAATAACATCGTATTCGGGCTCACTTTGAACTGTGTGCAAAAAAAGTGACGCATTACTTGCTGTAAGCCTTGGCTGATGTGAGTCAAAATCGGTGTGTTGTGTTTTTTTATGCGCAGGTGCGTCTGCAGACTTTTTAGTAGGCTTTGTTTTAGTTATATCAATAGCACCTGTAAATAAAATGTGCGAACTGACAGCTGGATTCAAATTTTGTGTTACCTGCACAGCATTGCTCTGCACACTAAACAGTGCAGCTAGTAGCAAAAAAGCAGTTATAAAAACACGAAATTTAAACATACTTAGATCAAACTAAAATAAGTGATGCCTAGTATATTAGGGCAACTATTTAAAATACAATGCTTAACAATTAAGTATTTAATCGAGAAAAATAATGCGCTCCAGACAAAACGTTGAAAAACGTGCAGACGCCATGAATTTAAAACAAAGCATTAAAACGCTGTGGCCTTACATTACAAAGTTTAAAGGGCGCGTATTTATTGCGCTTTTAGCGCTTATTGGTGCTAAAGGCGCCACGCTTTTAATGCCTTGGGCGTTAAAAGAAATTATCGACTCGGTTGATAAATCAATAAACCCAGTGTTGGTCATTCCCGCTCTATTATTAATAATGTACGGCGGTTTGCGTTTCGCTAGTGTGTTTTTAGGTGAAGTAAGAGACGCTGTTTTTTCGCGGGTAACCGAACATGCTATGCGCAATATTGGCCTAAAAGTATTTAAGCATTTGCACTCGCTTGAACTTGCATTTCACTTAGACAGGCAAACTGGTGGTATAAGCCGTGACATAGAACGTGGTACCAGTGGACTCAGCTTTTTAATGCGCTTTTTAATGTTTAACATTGTGCCTACCCTTTTTGAAATTCTCACCGTTGCTATTATTTTTGGGTCGCTATTTTCTATTTGGTTTGCGTTAATTACACTCCTTGCTGTTGGCGTATATATATTTTTTACAGTCACGGTGACACAGTGGCGTAATCGTTTTATTCGTGAATCAAACGCAGCTGATAACCTCAGTAACACGCGCGCAATAGACAGCTTACTTAATTATGAAACTGTAAAGTACTTTAACAACGAGCAGTTTGAAGCCAAAACGTACGACTCATTTTTAGCTAATTGGGAAACCGCGCGTTTAAAAAATAGGATGTCTTTGCTTGCGCTTAATTCAGGGCAAGCATTAATTATTGCCAGTGCCATCACCGCGTTAATGTGGTTAGGTTCAAGCGAGGTAGTAACAGGGTCACTAAGCATTGGTGAATTAGTAATGATAAACGCGTATATGATCCAATTATTTTTACCGCTTAACTTTTTAGGGTTTGTGTACCGTGAAATACGTCGTGCTCTTACCGATTTAGAAAACATGCTGGGCTTACTCAATAAAAAACCACAAGTCACAAATGCTCCAAATGCAAATACCCTTGATGTTAAAAATGGGGAAATTACCTTTAATAATGTGAGTTTTAGCTACAACGCTAACCGCCCTATTCTAAATAATATTAGTTTTAAAGTGAAAGCGGGTAGCAAGGTAGCTATTGTGGGCGCAAGTGGTGCTGGAAAAAGTTCACTAGCGCGCCTGCTCTATCGTTTTTATGATGTAACATCGGGCAGCATTACTATTGATAACCAAGCTATTAACTCGGTCACGCTTGATAGCCTTCGTAAAGCTATTGCAATTGTTCCTCAAGATACCGTTTTATTTAACACAACAATTCGTGAAAACATTGCCTATGGTCGCCCTTCTGCAAGCGATAGTGATATTGATAAAGCCATTGAAATGGCTCATTTAAAAGATTTCATTAATACCTTAGCTGATGGCGATAAAACGCGAGTGGGTGAACGAGGTCTAAAAGTATCAGGCGGCGAAAAACAGCGTATTGCAATAGCACGCGCTATTTTAAAACAATCCCCAATTTTAATATTTGACGAGGCAACGTCGGCACTCGACTCTCAGGCCGAGCAAGCAATATTAAAGGCAATGCATGAAGTAGCCAGCGAGCACACCAGTATTGTAATTGCGCATAGGTTATCAACCATTACTGATGCCCACACTATTATTGTGCTTAAGTCGGGCCAAATTGTTGAACAAGGGCAACATAACGAATTGCTGACTTTGGGTGGTGAATACGCACATATGTGGGCATTACAACAACAAGATTAACCTGTTTATTAATTTATGTTGGTAGCTTGTTGCTTACGTTGCTTATTGGTTTTATCGGATCAGGCTGTGATTCACCTCAAAATAATTGTGTGCCTGTCTTTTATACATAACAATCAAAATGATATTTTTATAACAAAAATTAACAAATTCATTATCCAGGGGGATAAACGATGAAAAAGAGTTTAATTGCAGCGGCTTTAGCTGCCACTTTTATAACGGGCTGTTCAGAGCCACAAACTACAAGCAGTGAAGTTCAAACTGCAAGCACAGAAAATACAGTTGTTAGCAATAAAGCTGAATTAGGTAGCTTTGGTGTTGATTTATCAGCGCGTAACGAAGCCGTTAAACCTGGTGATGACTTCTTCATGTACGCCAGTGGCACGTGGTACGACAACTACAATATGCCAGCAGACAAAACGCGTTATGGTGCGTTTTCGGCTTTAGCAGAACGTAGTGAAGACCGTGTTAAAAAAATTATTGAAGACATTGCAGCACGTAAAGAGCTTAACGCTGAAGAGCAATTGGTTGCTGATTTTTATAATTCGTACATGGATACCGACACACTTAATGAACTTGGTGTAAAACCTATTCAACCGCTGTTAAATCAAATTAGTAATATGGAATCTACCGACGACTTAGCTTATGTATTTGGGCAATCGTGGTTATCGGGCCTTCGTACTCCTATTGGTGGTGGTATGTGGTTTAACCGTTTAGACCCAAATAAATACGAAATGTCGTTAGGCGCTGGTGGTTTAGGTTTACCAGACCGTTCTTACTATTTAGAAGATGCTGAGCGTTTTGTTAAAACCCGTGAAGCTTACGTGGCTCATATTGCCGACATGCTAAAATTTGCCAATGTTGACAACACAACAGAACGCGCAAAAGCCATACTAGAGCTTGAAACTAAAATAGCACAAGGCCATTGGCCGCGCGAAAAACGACGTAATCGCGACCTGTCGTTAAATCAAATTAAGCGTGAAGATTTAGCCTCTACATACCCTGGTTTTAACTGGGATGTATATTTTGAGCAAACAGGATACAAAGTTCCTCAACTTAATGTATCTCAGCCTGAACCGGTTAAAGCCATGATTGAGCTTATCAATAATGAAGATTTAGCGGTTTGGAAAGACTACTTAACCTACCATGCAATTAGCGGTAATGCAGGTTTACTTTCTGAAGATATTTTTAATACACGTTTTGCATTTTATGGCAAAGAACTAAACGGCCAGCAAGAACCACGCCCTCGCTGGAAACGTGCAATTAACGAAATGTCGGGCACAAGCTCGCTTGGCTTTGCTATTGGTAAAATTTACGTTGACCAATACTTTCCTGAATCATCTAAACAACAAATGTCTGAACTGGTTGAAAACCTGCGTTCAGCATTAGGTGAGCGAATTGATAATCTTGATTGGATGGGCGCTGAAAC
>NZ_NTLW01000307.1:0-2337 GCF_002632075.1 Pseudoalteromonas sp. ESRF-bin5
CCGTGACATTGTGCACAGTTTTGAGAGAATAAACGCTGACCAATTTCTAGTGCTAATTGACCATCTGTTTGCTCATGCTCTGTGCCATTTTCAAGAGCTAGCTGCTGCGCTGCATCACCATCAATTTTAGATTGAACTAAATCTAAAACAGGTACTTTTGCAAGTCGGTTAAAAATAGGACCAAAACGCTCTTCTGCTGCTTCATACTCTTTATCAAGTTTTACAAAACGGCCTTCTTCAGCTGCTAACTTAACGGCTTCTTTCGATTCCGCTAAAGAGGTAATACCCTGATTAGAGCTTGTCCATTTACCTAACCCTTCCCAGTTACCTAAACCTGGGTATGCTGCTAGGTAATAAACAGACCAAATAAACGTTGCGAAGAACATGTAAGTCCACCACTTAGGTAGTGGATTGTTCAGTTCGGTAATACCGTCATACTCATGCCCACAATCTTCACCTTCTTCAACACCAGCGTAGTTTTTTAAGTTCCACACTAATAGGCCAAAGATAATAAGTAAGCATGCTAGGGTTAAAACAATAACCCAAATACTCCAAAAGCTAGTCATTTTTCAGACTCCTTTTCCTCGTTAGAGAGTGTGTTGTTATGTTTTTTTTCATCTTCAAAAATGGCATTAGCAGCGTCGTCAAAACGATTTTTGGTACGCTTGCTGTATGCCCATACAACAATCACAATAAACAATACTAAAATTACCAGAGTTAAAATGCCTCTGTATGTTCCGTAATCCATAATAATTACTTCAAGTGCGTGCCAAGCTGTTGCAAATAAGCGATAAGGGCTTGCATTTCTGTTGCACCTTTACCGTCATTCATTGCATCAACTTTGGCAACGTCAGCTATTAGTTCTTCATCGCTACCGTAACCTAAACCCGGATGTTTTGGATTTTCTGGGTTAATAGCGAATGTATCACGGAAAATTTGTAGTTTTTTCAGAGTTAAGCTGGTATCAACTGTGTTCTCTGCTAACCAAGGGAAACCTGGCATATTAGACTCAGGAACCACATCACGCGGGTTCACTAAGTGAGCATAATGCCAATCGTCCGAGTAACGTTTACCAACACGAGCAAGGTCAGGTCCAGTACGTTTAGAACCCCATTGGAAAGGGTGATCCCATACTGACTCGCCTGCTACAGAGTAGTGGCCGTAACGTTCAACTTCGTCACGAAAAGGACGGATCATTTGTGAATGACAGTTATAACAACCTTCACGCACGTATATATCGCGACCTTCCATTTCTAATGCATTTAGAGGACGTAAGCCATCTACTGGTTTTGTTGTGTCGTCTTGGAACATAAGTGGAGTAATTTCAACTAATGCACCAAAGCTAATAGCAAAAACAGTAAGTATGGCCATAAGGCCAACGTTTTTTTCTACTATTTCATGTTTGTTTTGTGAATTTTTATTGCTCATCATCTCACTCCGTTATGCTAATTGTGCTTGCGCGTCTAACTTCAGTGATTCTTTTTCAGCTGAAATTGTACGGAAAACGTTATAAGCCATAACTAACATACCTGTTACGATGAATACACCGCCAACAAAACGCATTATGTAGAAAGGATGTGATGCTTCTAAAGACTGAACAAAGCTATACATTAATGTACCGTCAGCATTTACTGCACGCCACATAAGACCTTGCATTACACCTGAAATCCACATTGCAACAATGTATAAAACAACACCAACAGTGTGTAACCAGAAGTGTGTGTTAACAAGCTTAATGCTGTACATACGACCTTGTGCAAATAGTGCAGGGATAAGGTGATAAATAGCACCAATAGAAATCATAGCTACCCAACCAAGTGCACCTGAGTGAACGTGGCCTACAGTCCAATCTGTGTAATGAGATAATGCGTTCACAGATTTAATTGCCATCATTGGGCCTTCAAACGTAGACATACCGTAGAAAGATAATGATACAACTAAGAAACGAAGTACTGGGTCAGTACGCAGTTTATGCCACGCACCCGATAAGGTCATTATACCGTTGATCATACCGCCCCAAGATGGAACGAATAAGATAATTGACATAACCATACCTAAACTTTGCGTCCAATCTGGAAGTGCAGTGTAGTGAAGGTGATGAGGACCAGCCCAAATGTATAGAGATACAAGCGCCCAAAAGTGAACGACCGATAAACGGTAAGAGTATACAGGGCGACCTGCTTGTTTAGGTACAAAGTAGTACATCATACCTAAGAAACCAGCGGTTAATAAGAAACCTACAGCGTTATGACCGTACCACCATTGAACCATCGCATCTACTGCACCTGCATAGATAGAGTATGATTTAGTTAACGATACAGGCACTGCCATGCTGTT
>NZ_NTLW01000116.1:0-6385 GCF_002632075.1 Pseudoalteromonas sp. ESRF-bin5
AAAAAGCTTAATGAGCAAATAAGCTTTTTTAAAACGGCTCACTCAGGGCACGATGATGTGCTTGCAACACTTGAAGGAGAGGTACAAGCTCAGCAAGATAAATTAAGTGATGCGCAGCACCAGCAACATATTACTCATACCGAGTTAACTCGAGCCGAACAGCAAAAAATTAGTGTTAAACAACAAATACAGTCACTTAAACAAAGCTTAATAAAATTACAACAACGCCAAACAGATAGCCTTGAGCAAAAAGCGCAACAGCAGCATATATGCGAAGAACTTGATGAAGCACTGCAAGAGGCAATAGAAAGCAGTTTAATGTGCGAAGAGCAAGTGAGTGAATTGTCATTTGAGCTTGAGGGGTTGCAGGGTGCTAAGCAGCGAAGTTATTCTAATTGGCAAACACTCAACGAACAACAGCAACACCTTACCAATCAGGTGCAGTCGCAAAGTAGTGAAATAAAGCACACGCAACAGCAAATAAATCATGTTAATGAGCAACTTAGCCAATTTAATTTACAGCTTGATGAACTAAAAAATAATAATGTAGAACATCAGCTGGCCGAGCAAAAACAGCAGCGCCAAGCACTCACTGAGGCGCTTGCAAAAAACCAAAGCGCGCTTGCGCAATGTGAAGTTAAATTGACTCAGCAAAATAGGCTGGTTGATGAAACTCAAGACAATCATAAAACACTGACACAGAAAGAAAATGAACTAAACGCCCGTATTGCTGGGCTTAAAAGTGCATTGGGGTTAGATGAAGAGGTCACTAACTCAACTGGGGTTTTAAGTCAGCTCATAGTGCAAGAGGGTTTTGAGCCATTAATAGAGCAAGCACTTAAGTCGCTTACGCATTTAAGTGTAACAGAGCAGCAATCAACTAATAGCATATGGCCAAGCAGTCAGCCTTCACTTAAGGCAAGCTTGGCAGATTATATTACCGCTGGCGTGTACCCTGACTTACTCACGCGAATTGGCTATAGCGAACACGCCGATTTATCTATGCTAAATGATGACTATTACATTGCGATAATGGATAAAAAAGGCGCATTGCATGGTCGTAATTGGCACGTAAACGCAGACAGTAACACCGACAACTCATTGCTAATAAAGCATAAGCAACTTCACGCGCACACCGATGAGGTCATACAGGTTAAAAGTCAGCTTGAACAGGTCAAAAGTGAGCTTGAACAATACACTGTAATACAAGCAGAGCTTAATACCGAACAAAAAGCACTCAAAGACGTTATTCATCAGCTTGCTCAACAAATTGCTATTTCAAGTACCCGAAGCGATATGCTCACAGAGCAAGTTACTCAACATCAACATCAGCTATCAAAAATAAAAACACAAGAGCAAGCGATAAGTGCGTCACTGGTGCAACTCAATAAGCAGCTTGATGAACAAACCGAGCAATATGAACTATTTGTTGAGCAGCAATTAAATTTAACAGATGAAACTGAGATTGCGAATGATGAGCGCATGCTCAGCGATAAAAATTATAGCCAAGCACTCAGCGCATTGGAGCAATACAAAACGCAGGCTCATCAGGCAAGCTTAAGTCAGCAAAAAGCACGTAGTGAATGGCAGTTAAGTCAAACAAAACTGAGCCATGCAGCGCAAGCCTATGAAGAGGCAAAACAAGGAGCTGAAGATTTAGTTTTGGAAATAGAGGCGTTACTTATTCCAGAAGAAACACTTAGTGAATCAATCTCAACCTTACTAGAAAAGCATCAGCAAGGCGAACAACGATTAGCGCAATTGCAAAACGATTTATCACAAGCTAAAGACGCCTTACATACAAAGCAAGCTAGCCTTAAAAATTCGCAAGGTGAGCTGCAAGGGCTTCAAGAACAACATCAAAAATTAACACTTGAAGAGCAGAGCTTATTAATAAAGGCACAAGCTGCACTTGAGCCATTAGAAGAGCTTAAACAAAGCTTAAAAGCCGTAGTTGAAACATTACCTGACGACTTAACCCTAAATGCAGCGCAAAACCAATTAACAGGTATTACGAATCAGCTAGACAAGCTGGGTGCGGTTAACTTAGCAGCTATAGAAGAGTTTGATGTTGCAAAACAGCGCAGTGAGTATTTAGATAATCAGTTAGAGGATTTAACTAAAGCGTTAAATACCCTTGAAGGGGCTATTCGGAAAATAGATACCGAGACAAAAACACGCTTTAAAGCCACGTTTGATCAAGTTAATGAAGACTTTGCACAGCTGTTTCCTAAAGTTTTTGGTGGAGGGAGTGCGTATTTGGAATTAACCAGTGACGATTTACTTGAAAGTGGTGTTAGTATAATGGCACGGCCGCCAGGTAAGAAAAATTCAACTATTCACTTGTTAAGTGGTGGAGAAAAAGCGCTGACGGCATTATCATTAGTGTTTTCTATATTCAGGCTAAATCCAGCCCCGTTTTGTATGCTGGATGAAGTTGACGCACCATTAGATGACGCAAACGTTGTTCGCTTTTGCCGTTTGGTGGAAGAAATGTCACAATCAGTGCAATTTATTTATATAAGCCATAACAAAATTGCAATGGAGATGGCGGGGCGTTTAACCGGTGTTACCATGGCAGAGCCGGGTGTATCTCGAATGGTTGCAGTAGATATTGAACAAGCGGTGCAACTTGCACACGCATAAATTTTTATAACACGTGTATTAGTTTTTAATTACTATACAGGTTTTAGGCATAACAAATAATAAAAGGTGAGGGGATGGCCGAACAATTAAGATGGGTTTTAATCATTATCAGTGTGATTGTCATTGGTGGCTTATTAGTCCATGGTTTATGGTCTGTAAGAAAAAAAGAGAGCCCAGATACGTCCGTTAATGAACGGGTTGAACCACTCCAAGAAAGCCAAACAGCTTCCTCTCATTCATATAGTCAAAAAGCTGAGCCAAAAGAGCCGGTAATTAATGAGCGTGACGAACCACAGCTAGGGGAACTTAACTTTGATGCTAATGAGCCTCAAATTGAGCCCAGCGCGCCAGAGGTTCCTATTGAAGATGACCTGAGTGTTGTTGACGATTTAGAGTCGGTTGAGCAAACTAATGAACAACCAAAAGAGCCAGTACCCGATTTTGTTATTGTACATATACAAATGCCAGAAGGGTTAACTATGCAAGGCAGCAAGTTATTACCTGCTGTGAATACGCTTGGTTTTAAATATTCTGAAGAAGGCTTTTTTAATCGTCATTTAGACCCTGCAGGCCAAGGGCCTGTGTTGTTTAGATTAGTTAATATGTACAACCCAGGAACGTTCGATATAGACAATATGGAACAGTTTAGCACCGCAGGTGTGAGCTTATTTATGACCTTGCCGTGTGACGGTGACGGACTAGCAGCCTTTAATATGTTGCACAGTGCGGCTAAAAAAATAGCCGACGAATTTGGCGCGCACATATTAGACGCAGAACGCGAAGAAATGAGTGTTGAGCGTGTAAGGCAATATGTTGAGCAGGTTCGTGCTTTTTCAGCTTAACAATTTGTAATATATAATTTTTACAAGCCACTGGGCGATATCGTCAAAGTGGCTTTTTTATGTTTTTTGAGGTTTAAATGTCTAGCAGCATTAGTGAGCAAATTAATCATCTTCGTACCCTATTAGAGCAGCACAATTATAATTATTATGTGCTTGATACCCCAAGCATTCCCGATGCTGAATACGATAGGCTATTACGCGAACTCAGTGCGCTTGAAACACAAAATCCTGAATTTTTATCTGCTGACTCACCGACTCAAAAAGTAGGTGGTGCAGCGCTTAGTAAATTTGAGCAAGTTGCTCATCAAGTGCCAATGCTATCGCTTGATAATGCGTTTAGCGAAGATGAATTTACGGGCTTTAATCGCCGAATTAAAGAGCGTTTAATGAGCACAGATGAGCTCACTTTTTGCTGTGAGCCAAAACTTGATGGGTTAGCGGTATCTATTATTTATCGTGATGGAGTGTTGGTACAAGCTGCAACACGGGGTGATGGCTTTACAGGCGAGAATATTACTCAAAATGTAAAAACAATTCGTAACGTCCCCCTTAAGTTGCGTGGCGACTACCCCAAAGAGCTTGAAGTGCGTGGTGAAGTATTTATGGACAGCGCAGGGTTTGAAAAGCTAAACAATGAAGCGCAAAAGCGTGGCGAAAAAGTATTTGTAAATCCACGTAATGCGGCGGCAGGTAGCCTACGCCAGCTAGACTCTAAAATTACCGCAAAACGCCCACTGATGTTTTATGCATACAGTACTGGTTTGGTTGCTGATGGCTCAATTCCTGAGGATCACTTTCAGCAATTAGAAAAGCTAACTGATTGGGGCTTACCCCTTTGTCCAGAAACAAAGCTGGTGGAAGGGCCACAAGCTGCACTTGATTATTATGATGATATTTTAACGCGTCGCAGTGAGCTTAAATATGAAATTGACGGCGTAGTAATAAAAGTTAATAAAAAAGCCCTACAAGAGCGTTTAGGCTTTGTAGCGCGGGCACCTCGTTGGGCTATTGCCTATAAATTTCCGGCGCAAGAGGAAGTCACTCAACTCCTTGATGTAGAGTTTCAAGTTGGTCGTACAGGTGCAATTACGCCTGTTGCTCGTTTAGAACCTGTGTTTGTAGGCGGTGTAACGGTGTCTAATGCAACGCTTCACAATGGTGATGAAATTGCTCGATTAGGCGTGAAAGTCGGCGATACGGTGATTATACGCCGTGCTGGCGATGTGATTCCGCAAATAACACAAGTTGTGCTTGAACGCAGGCCCACCGATGCAAGAGACATTGTGTTTCCATCAGCTTGCCCTATTTGTGACTCCCATGTAGAAAAAGTAGAAGGGGAAGCTGTAGCCCGTTGCACTGGTGGCCTAGTATGCCCCGCGCAGCGCAAGCAAGCTATAAAGCACTTCGCCTCGCGTAAGGCACTAGATATAGATGGTCTTGGCGATAAAATTGTTGATCAACTAGTGGACCGTGAGCTTATAAAAACTCCGGCTGATTTATTTATATTAAAGCAAGGTCACTTTGAATCACTTGAGCGCATGGGGCCTAAATCGGCTAAAAACTTAGTTACTGCTTTAAATGAAGCAAAAGCCACTACGCTTGCTAAATTTTTATATTCACTGGGTATTCGAGAAGCCGGTGAGGCTACGGCACAAAATTTAGCGAATCACTTTTTAACGCTAGAGAATATCATTAGTGCTAGTGTTGAAAGCCTCACACAAGTAAGCGATGTAGGCGATATTGTAGCATCGCATGTACGAGGCTTTTTTGGTGAAGAGCACAATTTAGCGGTGGTCAATGCGCTTATTGAGCAAGGTGTTCATTGGCCTGCGCTAAGTGCACCGTCAGAGGATGAGCAACCGCTGGCGGGGCTTACTTATGTACTTACAGGTACGCTCAATACGCTTAATCGCAATGATGCTAAAGCGCGCTTACAACATCTAGGTGCAAAGGTGTCAGGTAGTGTATCTGCTAAAACTGATGCTTTAGTAGCGGGTGAAAAAGCCGGTTCTAAACTCACAAAGGCTCAAGATTTGGGGATAGACGTGCTTACAGAGGATGATTTAATCGAGCTCCTTAAAAAGCATAACGGCTAGGAAAATAGTAATGAGCCAATACGGTCCTCAATACTGGGATAAATACGGGAGTTATCGCACCCCTGTTGCGTTTCACTTAAGTGTAGTGGTGTTGCTGCGTGCTTATTTTATTTGGGTTATTGCGGCACTGAGCCGACGACCAGAGCTTGACTTAATGTCGTTATTTTTTAGATCTAAAAGCGACTTTTTTATTGCTATTGCCATTGGCAGTATTGCGATATTACCTACGTTGTTATTTTGCTTGCGCCGCCCTCGCGATTCACATAAAGCCACTGACAGATTAGCGAGTATTTGGCGGCATATGCGCTGGCCATTAATTGTATGCGCGCTAATAGATTTAACGTGGCTAATAGTACAAGCGGCACATAGCCATTACCGGTTTTCACTTTTTTTAGCGGTGCAAATGGTTATTGTTTTTTGGGTGCTTTGGTATTTAGTTAAAAGTCGTTATTTAACCGTGTTTTTTAAAGATTGGCCTGAGCCAACAGAAAAAGCATCAGATGACAAAAAAGATCTTAAAAAGGATTCATAGTGGACTCAGTAAACAAAAAAATAGCATTAATCATTGCACTCATCGGTTTTGTGCTTATTGGTTTAATATTTGCTTTTGAGTTATTTGAAGTTATGTGGTTTAAAGTGTTGATAGGAGTTTGGGTGTTTGTATTTTGTTCAAGCATGTATAGGCTTACACCACTATTTAAAGCGCGAAACCGTTTAGAGCACTTTGTTCAACGCGATGCGCAGCACTTACTAGTGTTTAGCCTAATGGGCTTTTTTGATAAAAAACATGGTCCAAATTGG
>NZ_NTLW01000305.1:0-4232 GCF_002632075.1 Pseudoalteromonas sp. ESRF-bin5
CCCCCTTTTATTGAATGAGCGGCTCTAAAAATAGTGTTAATAGTTTCTAAGTCTTCCTCACCGGGTACTAAGTTTAAAAGCTCAGCTTCCATGGTATCGAGGCCTTCAAAACTCTCTTCAAAGAAAACTTCAAAAAATTGACTTAAATCTATACTCACTTTGCGCTCCTTGACTAACGAATAACCTTTTTAATCACCGCTAGTAGCTGCTCAGGATTAAATGGCTTTACTATCCAGCCTGTTGCACCAGCCGCTTTACCTTCTACCTTTTTTTCTAAGCCCGACTCGGTTGTAAGCATAAGTAGTGGCGTAAATTTATAATCAGGTAACGTACGTAGCTCTCGGATTAATGTAATGCCATCCATAATAGGCATGTTTACATCTGAAATAACCGCATCAAAACCTTGCTGCTTAGCAATAGCCAATGCCTCACTGCCGTCTTTGGCCTCTGTTACATCAAAGCCTGCGGTTTTTAAGGTAAAGCTCACCATCTGACGCATTGATGCTGAATCATCAACCGCTAAGATTTTTTTCATATAAACCTCTAACTATTTCTTTCGATTGTTAAATAATGACTTAAGCCAAGCTGATTAATGGTATGTGCTAATGCTGCACTACTGCCGACCCATATAATTTTGTGTTGGATGGTAAGTAAGTGTTTTTGAAGCGCACATAACAGCTGAATAGATGCAGTATCTGCAGACACTACACCGCTAATATCAAGACTGATATCGTCGTTGCTATTGAGTTCTTGTAGTAAGTCTTGGTGGAGCGTTTCAACTTGGGTAATCACAAGTTCGCTTGGAAGTTTTAACATTTAAAATTGTGTAATCCCTTTCATTTCAATTCATAACAAAAGCTTAGCTCTAGTTGTTAAAATTGCCATAAAAGGGTCAAAAAAAAATTTAATAAATTTATAAACAGGAATGAAAAAACAAAAAAGGGAGCCTAAAGCCCCCTTAAAATACGTGAAAATTTAAAAAGTCAGTTTTTAGTAGTAGTTTGCAATAACTTTAAACTCTTGCGTTAATTGAGTTGAATTAATAAGCGGCACACTGCCTTGTTTAAACTCAGGTTTGAAAATAGCTCTTAGCGCTCCTGTATCATCAACCAACGCAACTGATGCGCTATGATCAACCGCATAATCAGCTTTTGTTGTATCACTAATTGCGTAAATTAGGCCAAGCTCTCTTACTACTGGAAAAAGATCTTTATGCTCCCCTGAAACAGCCAAAAAATTGGGGTTAAAGTAATCTATATATTGTTTTCGTTTTTCTGCTGTATCTCTGTTTGGATCGACCGACACAAACCATATTTGTAATGGGTAATCAGCTTCCAGCTCTTTATAAACTGCGTTTAACTTAGCCAATGTTAACGGGCATATATCGGGACAACTTGTGTATCCTAAAAACACTAAATTCCATTGCCCTTTAAATTGCGCTTTTGTCACTGGTTCGCCGTGCTGATTTTTTAACGTAAAATCCGAAAGTGATTTAGCGTTTTCATAAACAAGTGCATTTAAATTTTGAGGATCGTTTTCACTTGAGCACGCTGATAAAAATAAACTTAAAACAACAATTACTAAAAGCCATAACCGTTTCATAAAGGAAGCCATTTATCTATAAATAAGAGCACGAAGAGTACCATTAAATGCACTATCGAAAAACGAAATAAATCCATAGCCTTGTCGTTATTAGCTGCAAATTTTAACTTAATGGCTTTGTACATAAACACACTATTTAGCGCACAAGCACCCACTAAGTAAATACCCCCTGACATACCAATTAAGTATGGCATCACACACACTAAGGCCAATAAAACTGAGTATGCAACTACACATGTTTTACAAAAGTCGATACCGTGGGTAACCGGCAGCATTGGAATTTTTGCACGCTCGTAATCACTTTTTCGAGCAATGGCTAAAGCCCAAAAATGAGGAGGAGTCCAGGTAAATATAATCATAACAAGCAACCACGGCGCTGCTGCCATTTGGTTTGTTTCAGATACCCAACCAAGCAATGGCGGCATCGCTCCAGCAAGTCCGCCTATTACAATATTTTGAGGTGTTGCACGTTTTAAAAATGACGTATAAATAAAGGCATAACCCACTAATGCAAATAACGTTAATATTGCTGTAAGCGTATTAGCCCACACCATAAGCATGATGAAACCAGCAATACCAATACTTGCCGCAAACGTTAATGCATGTGTTTTACTTAAACGCCCTTTAGCAACAGGGCGATGACGCGTTCTTGCCATTTTAGAGTCTATTTCGCTATCTACTACATGGTTAATAACGGCAGCGGCAGCAGACAACAGGCCTATTCCTAATAGACTAATCATCTGAACGCCTATTCCACGTCCAACATCCGGGGCTAATGCTAATCCAACCCAGGCTGTTAAAACCAACATCGCCACCACTTTAAATTTACTGATGGCTAAGTAATCTTGTAATAGATCGTAAGCACGCAAGCTAAGTGATTGAGTATGTGCAGGCTGTATTGTTTTTTTGTTTATTGTTAGTGCCATTATATTTCTCCTTTATGTGCGTGATTTTAGGTAATAACACAACCTAACCATACTTAATAACAGTATGGCAGCCATTAGGTTATGCGCCAGTGCTACACCCAACGGAAAGTGCCAATGTACCAAAATGAGTCCTAAGCTAATTTGGCAAAATAAAGTAACCAATACTGCTATTACGCAGCTTTTAATTTTTTGAGAGTAAGCGTGACTGTAAATTTTCCACATAATAAGCGCCAATACTATGCAGGTTACTAATGCCCAAATACGGTGTAATAAGTGAATAGACATTCTTGCTTGTTGTGAAAGCACACCAAACTCATAGTTGCTGTGCTCAAGCGGTAACTGAAAAACACTCCTCAGTGAAAAAGGCTGAGCGTAATCACATAAAGGTAAACCATTACAGTGTGGTGCGGCGTAATTAGCCGCAAGCCAACCACCCAGCGCTATTTGAAAGACCAGTACAATAAGCGCAATTAAACTTAATCCATAATACCGCTTAGCCCCCGCATCTCCGCCCATAATGGGTTTTGCTGTTAACCTTAAATACAGCAATGTAATTAGCGATAAAATACTAAAACCACCCAATAAATGCCCCATCACAATAAGTGGTTGCAGATTCATAGTGACAGTCCACATACCTAAGGCAGCTTGAAACACAACAAGTAATAGCAATAAAGATGTGAGCTTTAATGGTGTAGTTGGAAATTGACGCTTTAAAAAAGCAACAATAAACAGCGCTAAAATCATCAATCCTAAGGTGCCCGCAAAATACCTATGAATCATTTCTTTCCAGGCTTTTGCTTTTTCAAACACCATATCAGGGTAGCTTTGTGTTGCTAAAGCAATATCAGCTTCATGTTTAGGAACCGTTAAAAAGCCATAACACCCGGGCCAATCTGGGCAACCCAGTCCTGCATCACTCAAACGAGTGTATGCACCCAGTGCAACAACAACTAAAGCAAAAAGTCCGGTCAATAAAACCCAATTCTTATAATTTTTGTACATCTTTAACCTCACACTAAACGGATTAGCTTGAACGAGAATAATTAAGTAGTTTTTTTAAATCCTTTAATAGCCCTTTTTGAACTAAGCGGTTTTCTTGAGGCTTTGCTTTGTATGGGTACTCAAGTACCACAAGCCCCATATGATCAATTAAATACAAACTTGCGGGGGTCAAGCTTGCTTGCTGGGCCATTTTTTTCCATGGTAAGTCAGCTTGTGAAGGACTTCCCATAACAGCCATATCTACCTTTCCTTGATTTTTACCAAGCGCTATATACAAATTATTAAGCGCCTCAAGTTGCTCGTTACATGACGCACTGCACTCACTCGAATAATTAAGCGCTATAGTCCATTGTTTAGGATTATTTTGTTGCCAGTTTTCTAGTTTTATCTCTTCATTTAGAAATTCACCGTGATTTGTAACCGCACTAGGTAACCAATCGAATTTGAGCGCGCTATAGGCTAAAAACAAAGGGATAGCACAACAGGTTACAAACAATAAAAGGGGGTTATTTTTCATTTTTATTCCTTTTTTTACTCGCAAAAATGGCTACAACAACACATGCAAAGGCGATTAAAAACCACTGCACCGCATAGGCGTTATGTTTTTGTGGGCTCATTACAACCGCTTCGTAATGCGGTATCGCAATTTCATCACCCTCACCTTGGCGGTAAGCCATAAAGTTAACCAATGGGAAATGAGTG